>JAJYGM010000565.1 GCA_021785095.1 Actinomycetes bacterium | reverse complement strand
CGCCACGGACCGGCGAGGCCGGTCCGATTGGCCGTCGCCGCCCGGAGATGAGGACGGAGGACGTCGCCGCTCGCGCTCTCTGGCCCGCAGCGGGGTGGGGCGCTCGGTGGTCCCCGGGGGTGGGGGGCCTTCCGGCACCGCTGAGCCGGGCGGCCTGCGTGCCCGGCGTGCAAACTACGTAGCGGGTTACCGACGAAACGTTGATCGAATTACTTGACTTTTACTGATCTCGTTCTTACAGTGACCCTCGGTCTGCATTCAGGATTCAGTCTTGGGTGCAGCATCCCAAGTCGCATGGTGCGACTGGATTGGTGGAGGGGGATGAGGGCCTTGGCGAAGACCAATGGCGCCGTCGCGCGCCAGTCGCAGGAGCAGCTCGGCGAACGTCACCTTTCAGTGGTGGACGCGATCGCCCAATCCGCGGGGTTCATGGGGCCGGTCTTCTCGTCGGCCCTCCTGATCCCCCTCGTCGTGGGGGCCGGCGTTGCCGGGAAAGGGGCGGGGATCGCGACCCCGGTTGCCATCATCATCGCCGCCATCGGTGTCGGAGGGCTCGGCTGGATCATCGCCGCGTACTCGCGCAAGATCCACGCAGCGGGCGCGCTGTACGACTACGTCACCGACGGGTTCGGCAAGCGGGCCGGCTTCGTGGCCGGCTGGCTCTACTACGGCTGCACACTGTTGCTGTCTGCAGCCATCGTGCTCCTCGTCGGCGGGATCACATCGGGATTCCTCCAGTCGTCCTACGGCGTGAACATCCCCTACTGGGTGATCGACTTCATCTACGCCGCCCTTCTCTTCTGCCTGCTCTACTTCGGCGTCAAGATCTCGACCAAGGCGCAGCTCGTCCTCGTGTCGCTGTCGGCGCTGCTCGTGCTGGGCTTCTTCCTCTACGTGGTCGCGAAGGGCGGCCACGGCGGCAACACCGGGCGCCCGTTCCTGCCGAGCTCGGCAGCCGACGGCTGGTCGGGGATCTTCTTCGGGATCGTCTATGCCATCCTGCTCTTCGTCGGCTTCGAGTCGGCGGCCAACCTCGGCGAGGAGACGGCGAACCCGAAGCGCTCGATCCCGATCGCCATCCTCGGGTCAGTTGGCGTGGTGGCGTTGTTCTACGTCCTCGCCGCCTATGCCCAGGACATCGGCTTCGGCCTCAACATGTCCAAGTGGATGTCGAGCCCTGCGCCGTTGTTCACCCTGGGCGCCCCGGGCGACTTCGGCACATCGGTGCTGCTCGACTTCCTCAACATCGTCGTCATCCTCGACATCATGGCGGTCGGTGTCGGGGCGGCCGTCTCCTCGACCCGGGGGCTGTTCGCCCTGGCGCGCGACCGACGGATCCCCGGGCCCTTCGCAAAGGTGTCGGCGAGGTGGGGCACCCCTGTGAACGCCATCATCTTCCAGGTCGCTCTCGGTGTCGCCTTCGTCCTCCTCGTGCGCTTCGACAACGGTGTGTTCGCTCTGAACGGCGCACCCCAGTACTTCCCCTTCTTCGCCTGGGTCGTCGGGCTCGGGGGGCTCGGTCTCGTGGTGGTCTACGCCACCATCTCCCTTGGTGCGATCCGAGGGCTGTGGAGCAGCACGAACCGCGTCGGGCTGGTCATCGCCGTCGTGCTCGGACTCGGAGTCGCCGCCGGTGGGATCTTCGGCAGCATCTACAAGACAGCGTCTCCGGACAACCAATGGATCTGGTATCTCCTCGTCTGGGTGGCGATCGGAGCGGCGCTCACGGTCCGCAACCTCGTGAGGGAGAACCACAGCGCGACCGTCCGGCCGCCGTCGGAGTTGCTCATGGAGACGAGCCCCCTCGTCGGGGCCGAGCCATCCGAGAGCCCGGTATGAGACACGCCGGCGCCTCGGGCGAGGCGTCGGGAGAGGGCGTCGGGGGTTCGGCTCGGGCCGAGGTCCCTTCTACCGCCGGCCTGCGAGACCGTGCACGACAGGAGGAGGACGGCTCGTGAGAGACAGCGAAGTGCCGACAGGAGGGTGGACCGTGACCCGCCCGGTTGCCAGGCACGACACCCGTCTCATCAACGGGGTGTACGAGCGGCTGCGCAGCGCCATCGTGAATGGCGAGATCGGGCCGGAGACGCGCCTGTTCCAGCAGCAGCTCGCCGTGAGCCTCGGCGTGAGCCGGACGCCGCTCAGGGAGGCGCTGCTCCGCCTGGAGCGGGACGGCTTCCTCTATTCGGTGCCGAATCGAGGGATGTTCGTCCGCGGCCTCACGATCGAGGAGATCGGCGAGCTCTACCAGCTGCGCGAGCTGCTCGAGCCCGTGGCGGCCCGCCTTTCCTGCGAGGTCGCCGACAAAATGGACATCGCCCGCGTGAAGGCGATGCATCGCGAGTTCGAGCAGCGTACGTCCTCCAGCATCCGGGAGGCCTTCAACAGCAACTTCGGCCTTCACATCTCGCTCATCAGCTCGTGTCCCAACCAGAGGATGCTGCAGTTGCTCCGGGACATCTGGGACCAGAACTCGGCCTTCCTCATATTCCGCTACTACGCGCGCAGGGTCGGTGTGGTGAGGGAGATGGCCCGCGAGCACCGGGAGATCGTCGACGCCTTCGTGTCGGGCGACGGTCGCCTGGTGGAGGAGCTCCTTCGCACCCACATCCGCTGCGCCGCCGAGTCGCTCCTTGCGACCCTCAAGGACACCGGACAGCAAGAGAGAGAGGCATGACGTGTGCGGCCAGTGTGGTCTGATCCTCCATCGTGTCGGTCCGATCGGTCATCTGCTCTGCGTGACCGAGGGGGCGATGCTCCACCGTGGCCCGGACTCGACCGGGTTCGCCCTCTACGGCGACCAGGCGCGTGACGACCGGGTGATCGTCAGGGCCCGCGCGCTCGCCGGAGTCGACGTGGACGGGACGCTCTCGGACGTGTTCGACACGATGAAGCTCGTCGGAGCCCGACTCATGACGGAGCCGCAGCTCACGCCGGGCGGGGTCGACGGCGGGACGTTCCTGCGCCTCACGGTGGATTTCGTGGGCGATCCCGCAGCGCTGCTGGCGGCGATCGAGAGCGCCGAAGGCGTGCGAGTGCACTCGATGGGAAGGCGGCTCGAGATCGTGAAGGACGTGGGCACGGCGGACGAGGTGGCCGCCCGGCACGGCGTCGAGGAGTTCGTGGGCACGCACGGGATGGCGCACTCACGTCTTGCCACCGAGTCGACGGTGGACGTCGAGCTGTCTCATCCGTTCTGGGCCCGACCCTTCCTCGACGTCGCCATCACCCACAACGGTCAGCTGACGAACTACTACAAGATGCGCCGGCTCATGACGGAGCGGAAGCTCGAGTTCCTCACCGAGAACGACTCTGAACTGATCGCCGTCTACATCGCCGAGCAGCTGGCGAAGGGCTCCTCGCTTCACGAGGCACTGTCGCGCTCGATCACGGCTCTCGACGGTGTCTTCACCTACCTGCTGGCGACCGAGGCGGCGATCGGCTGCGCGACGGACCGCCTGGCCATCAAGCCGCTCCTCGTCACAGAGATCGACGGGACGACGGCATTTGCCACCGAGGAGCAGGCGCTGCGCCGCGTCTTCGACTCGGAGCTCGTGACCGAGTACGTGAGGGAGGGGACGGCGAGGGTGTGGGAGGTTCCGAGCGCCGTGAGCCTGACAGGAGGAGCAAGGTGAGCATCGATCACAGCCCCGCGCAGAAGTGGTCCGGGTTGTCGGATGACGCCGTCCACCTCGATGCCGACGACCTCGGCGCCTACGAGTTGAACCGCAAGCTGCACGAGCTCTCGCGGGATCATGCTCAGATCGTCGTCGACAATCCCCGAGCCCGTCACAACCTCGGTATCGGCCTCGAGGCGGACGATGCCGAGATCCACTTTCTCGGGAGCGTGGGGTACTACTGCGGTGGCTTCAATGCGGGCGCCCACATCGTCGTCCATGGCAATGCCGGCTGGGGGGTCGGCGAGGCGATGTCGGCGGGACCGATCGTGGTGCACGGCTCGACTGCCTGGTCGGCCGGCGCAGGCATGCGCGGCGGGACGATCGTCATCCACGGCGACGGCGGACCGCGCACCGGGATCGCGATGAAGGGGGGAGAGGTCCTCGTCGCCGGCTCCGTCGGCTTCCTGTCAGGCTTCATGGCCCACCGGCAAGATCGTCGTCCTGAACGGCGCCGCCGACGGGCTCGGGGCGTCGATGTACGAGGGTGTGATCTTCGTCTCGGGCAGCGTGAGCTCGCTCGGGGCAGACGCGATCGAGCGCACTGTGGACGCGAACGACACCGAAGAGCTGTCGCGGGCCCTTGGCTCCGCCGGGTTCTCCTGGCCGGACGATCCCTTCCGCAAGGTGGAGGCGGAGGGACGACTGTGGTACTTCGACAAGCACGACGGCCGGATCTGGAGGAGCATATGAGCAGCGACGCACTCAACGCCGAGCCCGCGGTACCGCCCCCGCCGATGGCCACCGACATGCGAGAGAGCCCCATCTGGGACCGTTGCACGATTGAGGACATCCAGACCAAGGCCGATCTCGGCCGCTACCGGATCACCGGCTTCTCGCTCCACCGCACGATCCCCCGCCTCGACGACCTCGTCTTCCTCCCGGCGGCGATGACGAGGTTGCCGCTCGAGGGGTACCGGGAG
>JAJYGM010000621.1 GCA_021785095.1 Actinomycetes bacterium | reverse complement strand
CTTCGCCGGCATTGTCCGGATCAGGTCATCGGGGTCGCTGACGTCTCAGCCTCTCAGCCCTTTCGGGCTCCCTCTGCCATCTCATGAACCGATTCGATTCAACGCTCCCGCGGATCGCACCGCTAGGGCCGGAAGTCCCAAGCTCTCCTCGAGTCCGCGCGTGCCATCCCTTCTCGACCCCGAGCGGCCGAAAGCCGGGCGACCCGGCTGCGAGCCCGGCACGCCGAGGAGGACGCCCTGGCGGAACGAGCCCCACGAGCACGCACGACGCCGTGCCCATCGAACCGGGTATGACGACGGGCTCCCAACAGTTGGCCCTCCGCACGCAGGTCCTCGTGCAGATCGAGGTCCCCGGGAGGTAGGCCCTGGTCGCTCCCCATCGCGGTGCACGCAGAGCTGCCGGGCCCCTCCGGCGAACGTGTGCTGCTCGGGCAAAGGCACAATCCCCCGGCATCGACGTCCGTGGCGGCGACGCCGCCGATGGGCAAGCCGTACCCCGAGTGGACGTCCAACATGGCGAAAGAGGCGTCCACGATACCGGGCACCGCCATGGCACCCACAGCATCCATCCGCCCTGGTCCGCGGCGCCAGGCACGGGCGAGGGCCGGGGCAGGCGGAAGAAACGCTTCGGCACGGCGGACGCGCTCACACGTCCACGAGCACGCGGCATCTCCATCCCCCGTCCCACGCAACGATCTCCAGGGCGTGGTACGAGACGCCCTTGGGCACGGGGCCCACGAGCTCGACCTCGCTCGTAGGCACCACCTCCATGTCCCCCGCGAGGCCCCCGTCCTCCGCCTCGGCCAGGTGGAAGCGGACCGGCACGACGCCGAGCGCGTCGACGACGTAGATGACCTCTTCGAGCAGCGACACGAGCGCGTCCTGGGCTCCGCTGGCGGCGGACCCGAGCGGCAGCGCGTCGGTGGTCGCCTGGTCCCGCACCTTGGCGAAGGTGTCGACGAGCGCCACCAGGGCCTCCGACACGCAGGTGGCCCGATCTGGACCCCATGCCTCCAGCACCCGATCGGCGGTGTGGGGCACCTGGCGGTGACCCGCACGAGCCGCGCCGGCCGGCACCGCGTTCCATGCTCGGTGCTCAGTGGCCACCACGCAAGCGTGGCCGCGACGCACCGGGCGGGGTAGGGGCGAAGTACCCGTTCGCTGACGTGCGGGGCGGGGCGGGCGCCGGGCGCCCGAACGGACACCTTCGGCTACGATGCTGCCCCCTCGGGAGCATCGACGTGGCTGCGTGTACGACGAGGCGAGGGCATCGTCGGCGACCCGTGACGAGACCTCCGGGCAGTCCCTCATGACCATCGGCACAACCACTGCGCAAGAAGTCGAACGACACTGCCGGGCGCGCAGCCTGTGGCTGGAGAAGTTCCCTGGGTCCTTGCTCCCGCGCCAGCCTCTTCCCGGGGACGTGACCTGTGACGTGGCGATCGTCGGCGCTGGCTTCACCGGCCTGTGGTCGGCGTACTACCTCAAGCGTCTCCAGCCCGACGCCAGGGTGGTGGTCGTGGAGCGGGAGATCGCGGGCTTCGGGCCCTCCGGGCGCAACGGCGGATGGGTGTCGTCCAAGATCGCTGGGAGCTGGGGCGTCTATGCGGCGCGCGCGGGGCGTGACGCCGTTGCCCGTGCCGAACGGGCCACGTACCAGGCGGTCGACGAGATCGGGGCCGTGGTCGCACGGGAGTCCATCGACTGCGGGTTCGCCAAATCTGGGATGCTCACCGTCGCGACGAACAACCCTCAGGCCGCGCGGCTTCGCGCCGACCTCGAGGCCGTGCGCAGCAACGGCATCGACGCCGAGGACCTGCGCCCGCTGGAACGATCCGACGTCGACGACCTCGTGCACCTGCCCGACTGCCGGCTGGCCATCTTCTCTCCGCACGGCGCCCGGATCGACCCCGCACGGTTGGCACGAGGGCTGGCCGACGCCTGCGAACGTCTCGGAGTGACGATCTACGAGCGCACCGAGGCCCTGAGCATCACGCGCGGTCAGGTGCGCTGCCGCGGAGGCGTCGTCACCGCCGACCACGTCATCGGGGCGACCGAGTCCTACACGACGCAGCTGCCGGGCGAGCGACTGCGCTACCTCCCGCTCTACAGCCTGATGATCGCGACCGAGCCGCTGCCGCCCAGCGTGTGGGAAGAGATCGGATGGCACGACGGGCTCTTGATCCGAGACCGCAGCCACCTGTTCTTCTACGCCCAGCGGACCGTCGACGGGCGCATCGCCATCGGCGGCCGAGGGGCGCCCTACCGCCTCAGGAAACCGATAGGCGAGACGTCCGAGCGAGATGCTGCAGTCCGGGCGCGTCTCGAAGAGACGGTCCGTCGTCAGTTCCCCGCCGCAGCGGGTGCGGCGATCACCCACCACTGGGGAGGACCGCTCGCGGTGCCTCGGGACTGGTCCATGGCGGTCACCTACGACCCCGTGACGGGCCTCGGATGGGCCGGCGGCTACTCAGGGCACGGCGTCGTCGCAGCGAACATCTCGGGACGAACCGTGGCCGATCTCGTGCTCGCTCGCGACACGGAGCTCGTGAGACTGCCCTGGGTCGGGCATCGTGCACGGTCCTGGGAGCCGGAGCCCTTACGCTACCTCGCGTCGAAGGCGATCGTCGAGGTGCTCGCGTCCGCCGATCGCTTCGAAGACCGATCGGGCCGCCCGGCGCGCCGCACCCGGCTGCTCACGCCCGTGCTGCCCCCCTCCTGACGCCGAGCCAGCTCGAGGGCCACAACCTCCCCAGCGGTCACTTCGACGAGGCTGCCTGGCGCTTCGAGATGACGTCGTAGAAGCCGTCGCCGATCGCGCTCACTGCGATGACGGTGAGGGTGATGAGGGCGGCGGGCAGCCACAGCTCCCACCAGTAGCTGTCGAAGAGATGGTGAATGCCGAGCGTGAGTGTCTCACCCCAGCTCGTCGCAGGCGGGGGAACGGAAAGGCCGAGGAAGGCGAGCGTCGCGAACAAGAGGATCGCTGTGGCGACCTTCAGCGTCGCTGTCACCACGATCGCTCCGATCGAATTCGGCAGGATGTGCCTGCCGACGAGGCGCAGGTGCCAGCTGCCGAACCCCGACGCCGCGGTGACGTAGTCGCGCGTCTTGATCGACAGGGTCTCGCTGCGCACGATCCTGGCCGTCCCCGGCCAGCTCACTGCGGTGATCGCGACGATGATGAGGGGCAGAGTCGGCGTCAGCAGGGTCGCGATCAGGACCGCGAAGAACAGGAACGGGATCGACAGCGTCATGTCGACAATGCGCATCATGATCGCGTCGATGACGCCGCCCAGGTAGCCGGCAAGGGAGCCCCAAAGGGTCCCGAACGCGGTCCCGATCACCGCGACGACGAGGCCGACCTCGAGCGTGCTCTGACCTCCGAACATGAGGCGCCCGAGCATGTCGTACCCTTCCGGTCCCGTGCCCAGCGGGTACTGGCTCGACGGCGGGAGGTTCGCGTTCAGGAGTGTCGAGGCGCTCTGGTTCGTCTTGTAGATGAGCGGCCCGACGAAGCTGAAGAGGATGACCGCCACGAGGAAGATGGCGCCGGCGAGAGCGAGCCGGTTGCCGGTGAAGGTCCGGATGCTCTCGACGGCCCGGGTCCAGCGCGGTGTCCCCTCCTCTGCCCCGTGAGGGGCCTCGACGACGCCGGCGGGTGCTCCGACGGGGAGATCCGATGCCTCGAGCGACGAGGCCGATGCCAGCCGGGCCGAGAACGCTTCGGGACCGTCGATCCTCGTGTCGTCAGTCATAGCGGATCCTCGGATCAAGGGCCGCGTAGGCGAGGTCAGCCAGAAGGTTGCCGATCACCACCGCGGCACTCACGACGAGGATGATGCCCAGGAGGACCGGATATGTCCGGTGCTGCTGCGCATCCCAGAAGAGCAGGCCCATACCCGGGTAGTCGAACAGGACCTCGATCACCAGGGCTCCGCTCACGAGCAGCGGAAGGCTGATGCCCACTGCCGAGATGAACGGGAGCAGCGAGTTGCGCAGCACGTGGCGGAGGAGGATCCTCACACGCGGGGCACCTTTGGCTCGCGCGGTGCGCACGTAGTCCTCCTGGAGGTTGTCGATCACGGCGCTGCGGAGGTAGCGGCTGAAGTAGGCGATGTTGGCGAGAGCCAGCGAGAGCACCGGCAGCACGAGCACCCTCACGTCCGTCCCGATGCTCTGGCCGAATGTCGCCGCCGTGGAGGGCAGCACGCCGAGCCAGATGTTGAGCACGACGATCGCAATGACGCCGATCAGGAAGTACGGCATGGAGTAGAACGCGAGGAGCAACCCGGAGAAGCTGTAGTCGGTCAGCGAATTCCGCCGCGCCCCCTGCACGATCCCGATCGGGATCGACACCAGGATCGCAACGAGAAGGGCGGCGCCGCCGAGGATGAGGTCACGCGGGATGTACTCTCGCAGAAGCGTCGCAACTGGGGTGTTCTCCTTGTAGGAGAACCCCAGGTTGCCGCGGACGACGTGGAACAACCAGATTCCGTACTGCTGGGGCAGGGACTTTGTGAGCCCCTCCTCGACGATGAGCTGGCGGACGGCGAAGCGGGTGGCTTTCGGACCGAGCTGGGACCGCACCAGTCCCCCCGGCAGGGAGTG
>JAJYGM010000492.1 GCA_021785095.1 Actinomycetes bacterium | reverse complement strand
GCCATCAGGTCTCCGGGAAGGAAGCCGAGCCGCTCCCCCGCCTCGACCGCCGGGCGCGTGAGGATGATCCGGTTCACGGCCCGGGTCTGCAGGGCCTGCACCGCGAGCGCGACCGCGAGGTAGGACTTGCCGGTCCCTGCCGGCCCGATGCCGAAGGTGATCGTGTTCGCCCCGATCGCGTCCGTGTAGCGCTTCTGCCCGGCGGTGTAGGGGCGGATCGAGCGGCCCCTCGCCCCCCGCAGGAGCTCGGCGTTCAGCACCTCGGAGGGACGGACGTCCTCGCGCACCATGTCGATCGTCCGCCGGACCTTCGCCGCGTCGAGGCCCTGCCCGGACTCGAGCACCAAGACGAGCTCTTCGAACAGTCGCGCCAGCTGCTCGGCCTCGGGCCCGTCGACCGCGATCCGGTTGCCCTGCACCGCGATCCGGTCCTCGGGGAACGCGCGCTCGACGAGCCGCAGCAGCTCGTCGCAGGGACCGAGCAGGCTCGCCATGAGGTGCGTGTTGGGCACCATCGTCTCCTTGCGGGGGCGGGTCGCCACCTCGCCGTCGGTCCCTGCCGTCCGTTCCGTCCCTACGGTCCCTGCCGTCCGTTCCGTCCCTGCCACGTCAGCTCCAGCCCCGTCGGCCCCCGCGGATCCCGCCCCCTGCGCGCCGTCCCGACCAGAACCGTCGACCCCTGAGGCTGAGCCAGCCCCCGCAACCGCCGAGCGGTTGGCCGCGGTCATCCGGGCGGCCACGTCATCGGTCGCCCGCCGATCACGTGGAGGTGGAGGTGCGGCACGGAGTTCAGCGCGTCCTTCCCCACGTTCAGCACGAGGCGGTACCCGCGCTCGGGTGCGTCGATGCCCTCTGCGGTGGCGACGGCCCGGGCGGCCGCGAACATCGCCGCGAGATCCTCGGCGTGCTCGTCGCCGACGGTCCCTGCATGGTCGATGTGCCGGCGCGGCACCACGAGCACGTGGACCGGCGCCTGGGGATGGACGTCCCGGAAGGCGACCGTGCGATCGGAGGTGTGCACCACGTCGGCGGGCACCTCGCCTGCCACGATCCCGCAGAACAGGCAGCTGGTGGGCGTCAGGGTTCCCGTCCGTCCGAGGAGCGCCTGGGCGGCAGGAGATGCTCGAGGTCGCCCGGCGAGATCCGGCACGACTCGATGAACCGGTCGACGTCCCCTTCCTTCAGGCGGATCACCCGCCCGAACTTATATGCCGCGAGCTCGCCGGCGTCGATGAACCGGTAGAGGCTGCGCAGCGTCACTCCGAGGCGCGCCGAGGCGTCCTTCGTGCTGAGCCAGCGCACCTGCTCCGCCATCGCCCTCATACTCCCACCGTGTCACGCCGCTGGGCGCTCATCGCCCGCGCCGAGCCACGCTACCGGCACGTCGCGCGCCGAGAAGCACGCCCGCAGCGACCGCGGCCGTCTCCGCGCGCAGCACGTGCGCCGCGAGGCCGACCGTCGGCCGACCCGCGGCGAGCTCCTCGGGGCTCCACCCGCCTTCGGGACCGACGGCGATGCCGGTGATCCGCGGGTCGAGCGATCCGCCTCCGGGCTCTGCGAGCGCCGTCCCGGAGCGCTCGAGGGCGCCCAGACCGACGACGCCGGTCACCTCCGGCAGCCAGACGCGGCGCGATTGGGCGGCCGCCTCGGCAGCCACGCGGCGGAGGCGGGCCAGGACGGCGCGGGCTCGGGCGGGCTCCCACCGCACGACCGAGCGGGCCGTCGACAGGACGACGATGTGGTCGACGCCGAGCTCGGTGAGCTTCTGGACGACCCAGTCGGGCCGTTCGGCCGTCACCGGCGCGAACGCCACCGTCAGGCTTGGGGACGCGGCCGGCTCGACCTCGACGGGACCCTCTGCCTCGAGCGTGCCGGCCGCCGTGTACCGGCACCTCGCCCAGCGGCCACGCCCGTCGGTCGCGACCACGGCCTCTCCCGTACCGAGACGCAGCACCCGCCCGAGATGGTGGGCGTCGAGAGCGCCGAGCACCGGGTCGGCAGGGTCCTCGACGAGGACCTGCGCTGCCGCCCGCCGGCGTGTCGCCACCCCGGCGGCAACGGCTTCTTGCCCGGCTTCTCCCACAGTGTCTTGCCCGGCGTCAGGCACCGCCCCTCGCCCGGCGTCAGCCGAGCACGGAGCGGATGCGGGAGAAGACGCCTTCGTGGCCATGGACCTCCTCGCCGCGTTCGGCGGCGAGTTGGGCGAGGAGCTCGCGCTGGCGGGGGGTCAAGTCGGTCGGCGTGTCGACGACGAGATGGACGTAGAGCTCCCCCCGCCCGCGCCCGCGCAGATGGGGGACGCCGAGCCCGCGGAACCGGACCACCGCACCGGTCTGCGTGCCTGCTGCGACGTTGACCTGGTGTGGCTGCTCGAGGGTCTCCACGTCGAGCGTGGCCCCGAGCGCAGCTTGCGCCACGCCGACGTGAAGCGTCGTGTGGAGATCGTCGCCTGTGCGCTCGAACCGCGGGTCGGGCTCGACGACGAGGTGGACGAAGAGCGAACCGCTCGGCCCGCCGCGCGGTCCGGCCGGACCCCTGCCTGCCAGCCGGAGCGTCGACCCGTCGTCGACGCCGGCGGGCACCTCCACGGTGAAGTCGCGGTCCTCCACGCGCCGGCCCTCGCCGCGGCAGTTCTGGCACGGGTCGGTGATCATCTCCCCGGATCCCTGGCACCTCGCGCAGGCAACGGCGGTCACGACCTGCCCCAGCAGCGACTGTCGGATCCGCCGCAACTCGCCGGTTCCCTGGCAGTCCGGGCACGTCACAGGGTGGGTGGCCGGGCGTGCGCCGGTCCCGCCGCACTCGTCGCAGGCGACAGGGACGCGCACCGAGAGCTGCTTGTGGGTCCCGAAGACCGCTTCTGCGAAGTCGAGGTGGAGGGTGACCTCGGCGTCGCTCCCTTGCTGCGGGCCGCGGCGCCGCCCCCTGGGGGCGCCCGCCATCGTCCCGAAGAACGCCTCGAAGAGGTCGGACAGGCCGCCGTCGAACCCGAACCCCCCCATGCCGCCGGCGCCCGGACCCGCGCCCCCCCCGAAGCTCGCCGGCCCGAAGCGGTCGTAGCGGGCACGCCGCTCGGGATCGCGCAGGACCTCGTACGCGAACGAGACCTCCTTGAACTTCGCCTCCGCCTCCGGATCTCCACCGTTCGCGTCCGGGTGGAGCTCGCGCGCGCGCTTTCGATACGCGCGCTTGATCTCCTCGTCGGTCGCGTCGGGCCGGACGCCGAGGAGCCCGTAGAGGTCGCCCATCGTCTCAGCGCCTGCCACGTGCACGCCTCCTCGGACGGTGCTCCTCCGCCGGCGCGGCACCGGCGGCGGGATCGAACGATTCGTGGATGCGCTGGCCGAGTCGCTCGCCCACGACCCGGGCGGCGGCGAGCGCCTGCGGATAGTTCATGCGCGTGGGGCCGAGAATGCCGACGGCGCCCGAGGGCTGCCCCTCCACGGAGACCGGCGCCACCACGACTGCGCACGACGCGAGCGATTGGTAGCCGTGCTCCGCGCCGATCACGACGGACACGCCGCGCTCGAGCACGTCTCGAAGGAGCGAGACGACCACCAGTTGCTGCTCCAAGGTCGCGAGCACGGCGCTGACGGTCTCCACCGCGTCGAAGGCGGCCGCGAGCCGGGACGGCCCGCCCACGAACACGCGGTCGTGCGCCTCGGACGCGAGCTCTCCGAGCGCCGACAGCGCGAGCGAGACCACATGGTCGACCAGGGGATCGCCGCTCGCCGCGCTGACCGTGACGCCGCCGAGGGGGCGGGAATGGGCAGCGGCTTGGAGGCGGACCGACGCGGCGGCGAGCACCTCCTCGGGCACCTCCTCTGCGAGGTCGATCGACCTCTTCTCGACCGCCCCGTCGGCGAGCACCACCACGAGGAGCGCGACGCGCGGGCCGAGCCCGACCAGCTGCACCGAGCGCGCCACGGCCGCCTCGTGGCTGGGTGGCAGCACCACCGAGGCGTACGAGGTCAGCTCCGAGAGGAGGCTCGAGGTCCGCTCGAGCATCTCTTCCATCTCGCAATGGACCTGCTCGAAGAAGCGGCTCACCTTCTGGCGCTGCGCGGGCCCCAGCACGCCGGGCTCGGTCAGCCGGTCCACGAAGAACCGGTAGCCCTTGTCGGTCGGGATCCTCCCCGCGCTCGTGTGCGGCTGGGCGAGGTAGCCCTCGCGCTCGAGCGCCACCATCTCCGAGCGGATCGTCGCAGACGAGACGTTGATCCCCGCGGCGCGCGCGACGTGGTGGGACCCGACGGGCTGGGCAGTGCCGATGTACTCGCTCACGACGGCCTCGAGGATCGCGGCCTTACGGAGATCGAGATCCTGGGTGTCGGTCATCGTGCCTCTCGATCGACGGATTCCCTGCTGGCACTCGATTCTACCGAGTGCCAGGCGGCGACGGTCGATGCCCGGGGCCAGGAGGCGGAGGTCGGTGCCCGGGGGCCAGGCGGCGGCGGTCGGTGCCGGGGGCCAGGCGGCGGCGGTCGATGCCCGGGGCCAGGCGGCGGCGGTCGGTGCCGGGGGGTTCGAACCGGTCAATCGTCCAGCCGGAGCGCCGAGATGAACGCCTCCTGGGGCACCTCGACGCGCCCGATGTTCTTCATCCGCTTCTTCCCCTC
>JAJYGM010000500.1 GCA_021785095.1 Actinomycetes bacterium | reverse complement strand
CCATCGTCGTGCTCACCGGGGGTGATCCCTTCAAGCGGCAGGACGTCGCCGCGCTCGTGGCGCACGGCACCGGACGGGGACTGGCGATGGCCGTGTCGCCGTCCGGGACGCCCCTCGCCAACGCCTCCAACCTCGGCGCCGTCCGGCGGTCGGGCGCGAGGACGGTCTCGTTCTCCCTCGACGGTGCGACGCCGGCGACCCACGACGCCTTCCGGCGGGTGCCGGGGTCGTTCCGGTGGACGGTCGACGGGTGCCGTGCCGCTCGTGAGGCGGGCATGCGTGTTCAGCTCAACTCCACCGTCACGGCCGACACCGTTCACGAGCTGCCAGCCCTCGTGATGCTCGCACGCGAGCTCGGGGTGAGTCTCTGGAGCGTGTTCTTCCTCGTTCCTGCAGGGCGCGGCCGTTCCCTGAAGGCGCTCAGCGCGACGGAGACCGAGCAGGTGCTCCACTTCCTCTACGAGACGGCGCCGCTCCTTCCGCTGAAGACGACAGAAGCGCCGCAGTACCGCCGGATCATGATCGAGCGCTCACAAGATGGTGGTGCCCGACCGAGGGAGCGCGGCCCGCTGCACCAAGAGCTGGCCGCGAAGCTGCAAGTGCTCGTGCCTGATTGGCAGGCAGCGGGTCCGGCGCACCCAGCGCCGGTGAGGAGGTCGCCGCTAGCCGTGGGCGACGGCCGAGGTGTCGTGTTCGTCTCACGTCGAGGCGACGTTGCTCCGAGCGGCTTCCTCCCCCTCTACGTGGGAAACGTCCGCTCGACTCCACTCACCAGGCTCTACCGCGAGTCGCCGCTCCTTCAGGCCATCCGGGACCCGGATCAGCTCGGGGGCCGCTGCGGCCGGTGCGAGTACCGGCACATCTGCGGAGGCTCCCGCGCCCAGGCGTTCGCAGCGACCGGGGACCCGCTCGCCGAGGATCCCACGTGCCCGTACGAGCCGAGGCCAGCCGCCGCGACAGCGCTGTCTGCATACTGAGCCACCATCTGAGGTGCGCGACCTCCGAATCTTGCAGGTGAACAAGCCAGCGAGGCCGGAGGTCACGGACAGAGGGACGGTAGTGCGTCGACTCCGCTCAGGAGATGATGTAAGCTTACATCATGCAGCGAACGCAGATCTCTTTGACCGACGAGGAACGGCGTGCCCTGGACGACGCCGCGCGGCGGACTGGTCGATCGCTCTCATCCCTGATCCGTGACGCGGTCGAGCAGGTCTATGGCTCGGAGCGCTCCGCCGAAGACGACCTCGCAGCGATGCGCTGTGCCTTTGGCTCCTGGAACGAGCACGATCTCGACGGCGCAGCCTGGGTCGATGAGCTGCGCTCCGGCTCTCGTCTGGAGCGCGACCGCTCGTGAGCGCCTTGGTAGACACCTCGATACTGATCGACTACCTGCGAGGGAATGCAGGCGCCGGCGACCTCCTCGAACGGGAGCGAGCCGCGGACGTGGTGCATGCGAGCGAAATCACCCGCATCGAGGTCCTCGCCGGCATGCGCCCGGCAGAAGGGGATGCCACACGCGCGTTGCTGTCCACCCTGGTCTGGCACCCCGTCGACGCCGAGATCGCGGAAGAGGCCGGCGCCCTCGGCCGCCAGTGGCTTCCTAGCCACCACACCATCGACAGCGCCGACCTCGCCATCGCAGCCACCGCCGTCCGCACCGACGCACGACTCCTTACCCGTAACGTCAGGCACTTCCCAATGTTCACCGATCTCCAGGCGCCATATTGACCCGTGTGGCGAGCGGCCGCGGACCGCGCCCAGAACCCGTGATCGCGCCAACCGTGCAGCGGACGCGATGCGTATACCGTGTACCTCGGTCCTCGGTCGGTGGGCGCTGAGAGACTCGAACTCCCGACCTGCTCGTTGTAAGCGAGCTGCTCTGACCACCTGAGCTAAGCGCCCTCGGTCCGTGCGGCGCTGACGGCCGCCGCCGAACTCGGCACGACAGTCTTCCACGGCTGCTGGCTCGCCTGGTGCAAGGCCGGTGTGGCCTAACGGCGGCCTAACGGCCCTGTCCACCAGGAGTGCGTGCCCGTAGACTCGCCCCATGCCGCCACGTCGTGGTACGCCACGAGTTCTCGCGGTCGCACGGGGTGACGAACCGGCCGACCTGCTCATCACGAACGGCAGAGTCTTCGTTCCCGGCACGGGCGAATGGCTCGACAAGGACCTTGCCATCGCCGACGGGGTCATCGCGGGCTTCGGCTCCCGGGACGCGAGTCAGGTGGTCGACGTCGCCGGAGCTGCCCTCACGCCCGCCTTCGTCGACGCGCACATGCACCTCGAGTCCACCAAGCTCTGGGTGGACGAGTTCGTCCGCGCCGTGCTCCCGAATGGCACGACCGCCGTGGCCGCAGACCCACACGAGATCGCCAACGTCTTCGGCATCCCGGGTGTCGAGGCGCTGGCCGAGGCCGCCCGCCACCTGCCCTTCACCTTCGGGATCTGCGCCTCGAGCTGCGTTCCCGCATCGCCGTTCGAGAGCCCCGGCGCCGAGCTGCACGAGAAGGAGGTCGCCGAGCTGCTCGACGAGCACGGAGCCATAGGGATCGCCGAGGTCATGGACTTCCCCGGCGTCGTGAACGGCGACCCCGAGGTCCTCGCCAAGATCGCCGCGGCCGGAACCAGGCGGGTGGACGGACATGCCCCAGGGCTCACCGGCCGTCAGCTCGATGCCTACCTCGCCGCGGGTGTCGAGTCCGACCACGAGTGCACGCTCCTCGCCGAAGCCGTCGAGAAACGCCGGAAGGGCATGTGGATCTTCATCCGCCAAGGATCGGCCTCACAGAACCTGATCGAGCTGATCCCGACGGTCATCGAGCACGGCACGGATCGGATCGCCCTGTGCACCGATGACCGCGAGCCGGACACTCTTCTCGGGGCGGGGCACGTGAACGACTGCGTCCGCCTCGCCGTCCAGCAAGGCGTGAAGTTGGAGGACGCCCTCGTCGTCGCCACCTCCAAGCCTGCCGAGTACCACCACTTCGATCACCTCGGCTGGCTCGCTCCCGGCTATCAGGCAGACGTGCTGGCCTTCGACGAGCTCTCGACCCTGCGCCCGGCACGGGTGTGGCAGCGGGGCACGCTCGTAGCACGGGACGGAAAGGTGCTGCCCGGCGCCGTGCCTTCGGTCCCTGCTCCGGACTGGATGCGCCACTCCGTCCACCTGCCGAGGCCGCCCGGCCCCGAGGCGCTCACGATCACGCCGCCGCCGAGCGGACGGGCGCACGTGATCGGCATCGCGTCACGGACGCTCTCGACCCGGAACCTCGAAGTCGACCTTGCGGACGCCGGTAGCGACGTCGCGAGGATCGGCGTCGTCGAGCGCCACCGGGAGACGGGGAGGATCGGGCTCGGGTATGTGCGGGGTTTCGGCTTGAGACGAGGCGCCATCGCGTCAACGGTCGCTCATGACGCTCACAACTGCATGGTGGTGGGTTCCATCGGTGTGGAGGGGCCGGCCGAGATGGCGGCGGCAGTCGCCCGCCTTGCCGAGATCGGCGGTGGCCAAGTGGCGGTCCTCGACGGGAAGGTGCTCGCGGAGGTCCGCCTCCCGATCGGTGGGCTCATGTCGGATCGGTGTGCCGAGGACGTCGCAGAGGAGGTCGAGCGGCTCGCGAAAGCGGCGACGAGCGGGCTCGGCGTGGAGATCGAGGCGCCGTTCATGCAGCTGAGCTTTCTCGGTCTCTCCGTGCTACCCGAGCTCCGGATCACGGACAAAGGCCTCGTCGACGTCATGAAGTTCTCCCTCATCGACGTCGAAGCCGGCTGAGACGGAGGCCGACCCGTCTGACCCGCCGGGTTGAGCGCTGAGTAGCGTCAGAGCCCGTGGTATCCCCCGTGGCATCCGTGCACAACCCGCACGTGTACCTGTGCGGCGCCGCCACCCACCGGGCCGGGAGCGTCATGCAAACAAGGTCTGCATGTGTCGAGACAGATGGCCGGAGACACGTCGACTGGTGCGCGCAGCCACATCAGTGCGCGTACTGGGCGTGGTACTCCGTGACCCCGACAATGGCCGAGACGGACACGTTCGGCGCCCCGCAGGGGTAGAACCGCTGCTCGTGCACCGTGAAGGGTGAGGTCTGCCCCGGCATCGTGATGTCGATCGTCGTGACCTCGGGGCAACTCGTCTGGCCGTTCTGTTGGACGTCGCTGTAGGACAGCACGAAACCGGCTCCCGCCGCGCCCCCCGGCGTCATCGTGACGGTCGTCGGCGAGTCCCCGAAGATCGTTCCCTGACCCTGGTGCGACACCACCGGCACCACAGCGCCGGACGGGCCGGCGAGTCCGATCGCCGGGTAGCCGTCGATGCTGCAGACCCGTGCGGAGTTGTCGGCAATCGTGAAGCCGATGTAGATCGTGCCGGCCGCGCCCTCCGTCCTGTCCGGCGACATCGAGAGCGCTGCCTTCGCGCAGGGAGGATCCGCAACTCCCGTCGAGGAGGGGGTAGTCGTGCTGGACGTCCCGCCCGAGAGCGAGGTCGTCGATGTGGCGCCGACGACCGCCGTGCTGCTCGTCGGAGCGCCGGTCGAGGGCGGCTGCGTCGGCTGCGAGACACCGGATGGAGTGGTGGAGCACGCGGCCAGCAGAGCACCGGCAGCGAGCAGCGTGAGAGCGGCAGGGACGCGCGGCAACCCGATGTGGAGTCTCGACTGCATCAGGTCCAGCCACCCCTCCCGGGTCCCACAACCACCAGCATCACCTGCCCCCGTCCGGCCGCGGTACGTCCCGGGCACGTCCCAAGTATGGCGAGCAGACGACCGCGTCTGGTGGCAATGCGTGAGGATTTGCCCCACCCGCCCCTCCCGCCTCGCCCGGCTTCGCCGGGTCGAGCGCATCCGCCAGGGCGCCACCGACGAAGGCGGTCACGAGCAGAGGCGCGAGCTCCGCCAGGGACGCCGGATCGGGATTCAGGCGGTGGCGTCGGTGCCGGGCCGGGGGGGGACTTCGTCTACGGGAAGAGCCCCCGGAACGTGATGGCCTCTTCGAGCCGCTCGAGCGCGACGGCGGCGGCACCGCGCCGCAGCGTCACCTTCAGGTCACGCGAGCGGTCCCAGACGGCCTGGAAGGCGCTCTCCATGATCCGGCGCAAGCGCTCGGCGACGACCTGCTCTTCCCAGGCAAAGCCCTGGCGCGACTGCGCCCATTCGAAGTAGGAGGCCGTCACGCCGCCCGCGTTGGCGAGGATGTCGGGGACGAGGACGACGCCGCGACGCTCGAGGACCGGGTCGGCCTCGGGAAGCGTCGGCCCGTTCGCCGCCTCGACGATCACCTTGGCGCCGATCGTCTCGGCCACCTCGGCTGTGATCGTCCCGTCGAGAGCAGCCGGGACGGCGAGCTCGCACTCGATCTCCCAGATCTTCGAGGGCTCGAGGGGATCTGCCAGCTCGAAACCGTCCACCGTCCCCCGCCTCGCCACGTGGTCAGCCAACGCGAGCGTGTCGAGCCCGGCGGGGTTGTAGACGCCGCCGCCAGCGTCCGTGACGGCGACGACCCGCATGCCTGCCGACGAGAGCAGGTAGCACAGGGGCCCACCCACCTTGCCGTGGCCCTGCACGACGGCTCGGGCCCCGGCCATCGACATCCCGAGCTCGTGGAAGATCGAACGGATGCAGATGAGCACGCCCTGGCTCGTCGCACCGACGTGGCCGCGGCTCCCGCCGATGGCGAGCGGCTTGCCGGTCACCACGCCGGGCAGGGCCTCGCCGCGCACCATCGAGATGGTGTCCATGACCCATGCCATCACACGGGCGTCCGTGTTGACGTCCGGAGCGGGCACGTCGCGGTCCGGCCCGAGGAGGGAGGAGATGTCGATCGTGTAGCGGCGCGTCAGCCGTTCGAGCTCGGCGTCGGAGAGGGACATCGGGTCGACCTGCACGCCGCCCTTCGCCCCGCCGAAGGGGATGTCCACGACGGCGCACTTGAGCGTCATCTCGGCCGCGAGCGCCATCACCTCGTGCGCCGTAACGGTCTGGTGGAAGCGGATTCCTCCCTTGCCCGGCCCCCGGCTGATGTCGTGGTGGACCCGCCAGCCTGTGAAGACCTCGATCTTCCCGTTGTCCATCCGGACGGGGATCGCCACCTCGAGCACCCGTGTCGGATGGCGGAGCAGCCCGTGCACATCGGGATTGAGCCCGATCAGTGCGGCGGCGTCGTCGATTCGCTCGAGTACTGCTTCCCACGGGTCCGTTACGGACATGTCCTGGTCGACCTCCGGATGGATACGTGGCCAAGTTACTCCGCTCGCGGCCGCTCATGGCGAACGCCTCGGGGCGTGCTCGACAATGGGGGGATGAACCCCGAGGAGTTTCGAGCTGCAGGTCACGAGCTGATCGACTGGATCGCGGACTACCGGCTGCGAGTCGGGTCGCTTCCCGTGCGCTCCTCGGTCCAGCCAAGCGACGTACGCTCCGCGCTGCCGGAGCTGCCGCCCGAGGCATCGGAACCCGTCCGAGCACTGCTCGACGACCTCGACTCGGTCGTTGTGCCGGGGCTCACACGCGCTCAGCACCCCCGCAACTTCGCCTGGTTCCCGTCGAACGCTTCGCTCTCGTCCGTCCTCGGCGACATCGCGGCGTCGGGCATCGGTGCCCTCGGCATCACCTGGCAGTCTGCGCCGGCCCTGACCGAGGTCGAGCAAGTGGTGTGTGACTGGCTGCGCCGGCTGACCGGATTGTCCGAGGCCTGGCACGGCACGATCACCGACGGCGCCTCGACGGCGTGCCTCGTCGCACTGCTCGTGGCGCGGGAGCGAGCGAGCGACGGCTCGCAACGCCGCGGCGGCCTTCAGGCCGAGCGGGCACCGCTCGTCGCCTACTGCTCCGAGCAGGCGCACTCGTCGGTGACGAAGGCGGCGCTCCTCGCCGGGTACGGCGCAGACAACCTGCGGTACGTCCCGGCTCCGGCGCCCGACCGGGCGATGGAGCCGCACGAGCTGGACTCGCTCATGTCCGCCGACGAGCGCTCCGGCCGGAGACCGGCGGTCGTGGTGGCGACGGCGGGGACGACGGGGACGGCGGGCTTCGATCCGCTGCGAGCCGTCAACGAGGTGGCGCGCGCTCACGGAGCGTTCGTCCACGTGGATGCCGCCATGGCGGGATCTGCCATGTTGCTCGCCGAGCATCGCCACCTCTTCGACGGCATCGAGGAAGCCGACTCGCTCTGCTGGAACCCGCACAAGTGGATGGGATCGGTGCTCGAGACCTCTCTCTTCTATGTGAAGGACCCGCCCGAGCTGGTGAGGGTCCTCGCGACCGACCCGAGCTACCTCCGCTCGTCAGTCGATGGGTCAGTGGTGCAGTTCCGAGACTGGGGCCTGCCACTCGGGCGGCGCTTTCGGGCCCTCAAGCTGTGGTTCCAGCTGCGCCTCGACGGACCGGAGGCGATCCGAGCCCGCTTGCGCCGCGACCTCGAGAACGCCGCCCGGCTGGCAGCTCTCGTAAAAGCCGAGGCGGACTGGCAGGTGCTCGCACCGGTGCAGCTGCAGACGGTCTGCACTCGCCACGTGCCGCTCGGTCTGGCAGGCGACGACCTGGACGCGCACACGCTGTCGTGGTGCGAGGCAATAAACCGGTCCGGCCTCGCACACCTCACGCCTGCCATCCTCGACGGCCACTGGATGGTGCGGGTCTCGATCGGTGCCGAGGCGACAGAGTGGGCCGACGTCGAAGCCCTCTGGGAGCTCATGAAGACGACAGCCGGCGAGACAGCAACCGGCTCGACCAGCTGAAGGCGCCGGGGAAGTCCGGCAGCGGTGCCGAGTACGCTCAGCCCATGGCCGACACCGCCGCTCAGATCAGCGAAGAGGACTTCCGCGCTGAGGCCCTGGCCTTCCTGGAAGCGAACGCGGAACCGAGGCCGCCCGAGAAGCTCGTCTTCGGCGAGGGCTCAGACGAGGTCTCCGTCCTTGCCGAGCGCACGCCGGAACAGGACGCCCGAGAGGTCGCCGAGGCGAAGCGGTGGGCGGCGAAGGTCTTCGACGCCGGCTTCGGTTGGATCACGGGCCCCGTGGAATAC
This sequence comes from Actinomycetes bacterium, assembly GCA_021785095.1. The sequence goes on along the minus strand of JAJYGM010000500.1, from coordinate 13,189 downwards.
GGCGGGCGCGGGCTGTCCGGTTCGTACCAGCGGATCTACTCGAGCGAGGAGGCGAAGTTCGCCACGCCGACCCAGGCGCCTCGCATGATCGGCCTCGGGATGATCGCGCCGACGATCCTCGCCCACGGGACCGAGCCGGTGAAGCACGCCTACCTGAAGCCGCTCTGGCGCGGCGACATCATCGCCTGCCAGCTCTTCTCCGAGCCGGGCGCCGGGTCGGATCTCGCCTCGCTCCAGACCCGTGCCGTTGAGGACGGCGACGAGTGGATCGTGAACGGCCAGAAGGTGTGGACCTCCGGCGCCCAGTACTCCGACATCGGCGAGATCATCTGCCGCACGGACCCGGATGCCCCCAAGCACAAGGGGTTGTCGGGTTTCGTCGTCGACATGAAGGCGCCCGGCGTCGAGGTTCGGCCGCTCCGCCAGATGACGGGAGGAGCCTCGTTCAACGAGGTGTTCTTCACGGACGTGCGCGTCCCGGCCGACCACCTGCTCGGTGACGTGAACGGCGGCTGGACCGTGGCGCTGACGACGCTCATGAACGAGCGTGCCGCGATCGGAGGCGGCGGCGCCGGCGGCGGTGGGACGACGGCCCGCCTGCTCGACCTCATGCGCCACCTCGGGGCGACGAGCGACCCGCTTATCCGCCAGGAGTACGCCGACCTCTGGATCAACATGCAGGTGGCGCGCTGGAACACCGAGCGGGCACTCTCGAAGATCCGTGCCGGCCAGCTGCCCGGGCCCGAACTCTCGACCGCGAAGCTGTCGCTCACGCAGAACATGCGGCGAACGGCCGAGCTCGCCGCCAAGGTGCTCGGGCCGCGCATCATCGCCGACTCAGGCGAGTGGGGCACCTACGCGTGGTCCAGATACCTCCTCGGCGTCCCCGGCATGCGGATCGCCGGTGGCACCGACGAGATCATGCGCAACATCGTCGCCGAGCGCGTCCTCGGGCTCCCGAAGGAGCCCTCGCCGAAGCAGTAGCTCCTCCCAACCGGCCGGGCGGTACTGCAGGCCGGCCACGAAGGCCCAGGTCTTGCGATGCAGAGGGGTGCAGCCCCACGAGGCGAGCGCCATCTTGTGGAGCGGTGCGGGATAGCCCCGGTTCGACTCGAAGCCGTACCACGGGTAGTGCTCGGACTCCTCGGCCATCAGGCGATCCCGGGTGACCTTGGCGAGCACCGAAGCGGCCGAGATCGATTTCGCCGACGTGTCGCCCCTCACGATGAGGCGCACCGGCGGGAAGTCGGAGACGCCTGCCACCTTGTCGGCCAGGAAGTCGAAACGTCCGTCGAGCAACACCACATCGGGCCTCACATCGAGCTGCTCGAGGGCACGCTTGGCCGCCAGGCGCTGAGCGACCGTCATGCCGAGCGCGTCGCACTCCTCGTTCGAGGCGTGGCCGACGGCCCAGGACGCGAGGGAGCGACCGAGGGGCACGAACAGCTTCTCGCGTTCGGCCCACAGCAGCTGCTTGGAATCGCGCACGCCCTTCGGGATCCTGCGCCCGCAACCGGGCGTCACGACCGCGATCCCGATCGAGACGGGGCCGGCCCAGGCGCCCCTGCCGACCTCGTCCATGCCGGCGACGGCACTGCAGCCGTCGGCGAAGTAGCGGCCTTCGACCCGGAGGGACGGGAGCGACGGCATCAGTGCTCTACCCGCTCCTTTCGACTGTCGTCGTCCGGGTCGAGTCCGAGTACATGGTCGCGACCGTAGTGACCGCGCCGCTGGAAAGGCCGACTTGCAGTTCGACAGCACTCCTTGCACCGGCGCTAACATGTCCCATGGTCCGTCATCGTGTTGCGGCAGGAGTCGTTCTGGCAGCTGCCTGCCTCGTGACGGCGGCTTGCAGCTCTTCCGGGGGCAGTGCAGGCACCACCGACCGGCGGGGTGGCAGTCCGACGGCGGAGGCCCACGGAACGGCGACCGTCGACTACGCCGGATCGCTCACCGGCCTCATGCAGACGAGCCTCGTCCCCGCCTTCCAGAAGGCGACGGGCGACCAGGTCGTAGGCAAGGGTGCGGGTTCCTCGCTCATCGCCCAGGGCATCCTCGACGGCGAGCTCAGCCCCGGCGTCTTCGTGTCCATAGGCGAGAAGGCGATCACGTCGTTGTGGCCGGCGCATTCTCATTACGTCCTCGCGTTCGCGACCGATCCCCTCGTCGTCGCCTACTCGGCGAAGAGCGAGTACGCCTCGCAGCTCGACGCCATCCGGTCGGGCCAGCGCCCGCTGAAGGACCTCTTCACACTCATGGAGAAGCCAGGGTTCCGCCTCGCGAGGACTGATCCCACGGCCGACCCGCAGGGCGCCTTCTTCATCCTCATGGTGCGTCTCGCGCAACGTGAGCTGCACCTGCCGGCGGGCACGGCCGACAGGATCCTCGGGACGTCGGCCTCCAACCCGATCGGCTCGTCGAGCCAGATCGTCGACGAGGACGCCATCGCGGCGGACATCGCGTCGGGCTCGGTCGACGCAGGGAGCGACTTCGTGACAGAGGCGCGCCAGTTCCACCTCCGCTACATCACCTTGCCGCCCAGCCTCGACTTCGCCTCGCCATCCGACGCGAGCCTCTACGCCACGATGCGGCTCGATCTCTCCACCGGGCCGTTCACGGGCGGCCTCATCACGCTCACCGAGACCTACGTACTGCCACCGAGCGGCCAGGCGCGCTCGAGCGCCGACGCGAGCGCCGATGCAGCGTGGCTTGCCTTCATGCTGTCGACGAAGGGCCAGGCGCTGCTCCGGTCCGCCGGCTACCAGCTCGAGAAGCCGGTGCTGCAACTCGCGCCGGGCGTAGCCTCGGCCTCGGCCGCAATGCCGCCGCCCGTCCTCTCGGCATTCCACCGCCTCGGAGGAACGGTCTCGGGAGCGTGACTGTGGCGATCCGCCGGGCAGGCACCGCCGCCGCGCTCGCGGGCACCGCCATCTGCTGGGTCCTGCTGCTCGCACCGCTCGCGGAGCTCCTGGCGCACATCTCCGGGCACGGGATCGCCCACACGCTCACACAGACAGGAAGTCCCGGCTACGGGCCGCTGTGGCGATCGCTCGTCGCCAGCGCCATCGCGCTCGTGCTCATGGTCGCGCTCGGCACCCCGCTCGCCTACCTGCTCGCCCGTGGACGCCTCCCGTTCCCACGGCTCGTCGAGGCCGGCCTCGTCATCCCGCTCGCCATGCCGCCGCTCGTGATCGGGCTGCTACTCATCTTCCTCATCGGACCCGCGTCTCCGATAGGAGGACCGATCGACCGCATCAACCCGAACATCTTCGGGATCAACACGTTCTATGCCCTCGTCGTCGCCGAGTTCTACGAGGCGGCCCCGTACTACGTCCTCGCCGCTCATGCCGCCTTCTCGACCGTCGAGACGCGCCTCGAGGAGGAGTCGCTGCTGCTCGGGGACACGCCGCTCGCAGCCTTCCGGCGGGTGACGCTGCCCCTCGCCGCTCCGGGTCTCGCCGCTGGACTCTCGATGGCATGGGCCAGGGCGATGGGCGCCTTCGGCGCGGTGGTCATCATCGCCTACAACCCGCCCGGCCTGCCGATGGCCATCGACACAGGGCTCCAGGCATTCGGGCTCGACGGCGCGCTCCCCTACGCCCTCCTGCTCGTCATCGCGGTTCTCCCGCTCCCCATCGTCACGTTGCTCTGGAGCTCGAGGGCCCGGGACGTCGAGGGACGGCACGACGTATCGCTCCTGTCCGAAGAGCTTGTCGGCGGGCTGGCAGGGCTGCGGTCCCGCGAACAGCAGGAGACGGCGTGACGCGGCTCGCAACCGGACTCGGCGCCGAGCCCGGGCTCGGTCCCCGCCTCGAGTCCGGCCTCGGCCGGGCGACGAGCGGCCGTGGGGCACCGGCTCTCGAGATCGCGGTCACGGTCCCCCGCCGCGGGTTCAACGTCGCCGTCGACCTCCGCATCGAACCGGGCGAGCGCCTCGCGCTCTTCGGTCCATCGGGAGCTGGCAAGACCACGATCGTCGACGCGGCGGCCGGTCTCGTCGAACCGGCGGCCGGCGCCGTCCGGCTCGGTGACCTCGTGCTGTCGCGGCCCGCCGCGCTCTCGGGGGCGGCCCGCCGCCGTCTGCGCAGCACCCTCGCCGGGACGGCGCCGCCCGCTGCGGCGGTCGACCACGTCTCCGTAGTGCGCCAGCCGCCGGCGCTCTTCCCCCATCTCGACGTCGCTGCGAACGTCTCGTACGGGCGCTCTGACGAGCAACTCGGTGCGCTGCTCATCGGCAGGCTCGGTCTCGCCCGCCACCGGTCCGCCCGCCCGGCCGAGCTGTCGGGTGGACAGGCCCAGAGGGTGGCGTTGGCGAGGGCGCTCGCGCGGCGTTTCTCCGTGCTGCTGCTCGACGAACCGGTCTCGGCGCTCGACGCCGCCACCCGCGCTGACTGCTACGAGCTCATCTCGGAGCGATGCGAGGAGGAGGGAGCCATCGCCGTCCTCGTGACCCACGACCTGCACGAGGCACAGGCGTTCGGCAACAGGATCGCCGTCATGGACGCAGGATCAGTGCTCGCTGTCGGGGACCCGCACGAGCTCGTGGCGGCTCCACGGATTCGCCGCGTCGCCGAGCTCGTCGGCTACCGCTCCTTCCTCCGGCTGCGGCCGGCAAGCTCGAGCACCGGGCAGGTGGAGCTGGCGCTGGACGCAACATCTCTCCAACCGTGCGACGTCGCCTCGCCCGACTCCGCGCTGACTGTTCGCGGGCGCGTCGCGTCATGCCGGCCTGCTGGGGCGAAGTTCCTCCAGAGCGTGCTCGTCCCGGCCGACACTCCAGTGGGCACCACTCTCAGTGGTGAGTGGGTCACAGCGCTGACCTGCGAATTGCCGCTTCTGTTGACCTCACCTGTAACTGTGGGTAAGGAAATACTTGCGACTGCACCGACGCCGCTGGTGGTCGTGACCTAGGCAACGCTCCACCAATGCAGGGAGGCTTTCGTGGCTAATGACGCGAAGCGGCAATCAGACGACCGCCTGAGGCTGACGCGACTCGCCCGCGGGCTGTCTCAGGGAGATCTCGCCCGCACCGCCGGTGTCACCCGGCAGGCCATCTCGGGCATCGAGTCGGGACGATGGTCTCCATCACTCGATGTGGCGCTGTCGCTCGCGACTGCGCTCGACTCGACCGTCGAGGAGCTCTTCGGATCAGCCGCGGACGCTCCGCCCATCCGGAGTCGCCTCGCCGTGGCGGCCGACCCCCCTGGATCCGAGAGCGGCGAGGGCCGGCTGATCCTGGCCGAGGTTGCCGGAGATCTCGTGGCGTTCCCGCTGACGGGCGATCACACGATGGTGCCCGGCTTCGCGCCCGCGCTGGCGTCGGGTCCGATCGCTGTGGACGGCGCCGACGGTTCGGGTCCCCGGCCACGCTCGGCACGGTCACGTGACATCGAGGCTCGCCGGATCGCGGCCCCGACCGCGACGCTGACGGTTGCCGGGTGCGACCCGGCGCTCGCGCTGCTGCTCGGTCCGCTCCAGCGGCACGACCCGCCGGTGAGCCTGGCGTGGTGGGCGACCTGCAACGCCAACGCGATGGAGCTCCTCGAAGCTGGCGCCATCCACGCCGCCGCCATCCATCGCGGCGCCGAAGCCCGTACCCGGTCACGTCCCGGGATCGAAGTCGTCGGGTTCGCCGGCTGGCGTGAGGGCCTCGCCTTCCACCCCCGGCACCGCGGGAAGATCCGCGACATCGGCGACGTCGTGCGCCTTGGCCTCCGCATCGCCAACCGGGAGCTCGGCGCCGAGTCCAGGCGCCTGCTCGACATCGAGCTCAGCCGGCTGAAGCTCGAGCCCGCACACGTCAACGGCTACGCGAGCGTCGTGAACGGCCACCTCCTCGCGGCGTCGGCCATAGCCGCCGGGCTCGCCGACGCCTCCATCATCTCCGAGCCGGCCGCCTTGTCCTACGGTCTCGAGTTCATCCCGTGGCAGGAGGAGCTGTCAGAGCTGCACATCCCCCGTTCGCTCGTGGGCAGCGTCGAGGTCCGGGCGCTGTTGGACGTGCTCGCCGGCCGCGAGCTCCCGGCACAGCTGGGCGCTCTCGAGGGGTACGACCCGGAGCCCTGCGGGCGAATCCTCGCCGCCTGATGAGCGGCCATCGCAGGCTGACCAGCTGAGTGCTGGCCAGCCTGCTCCGTCCGTCCGCGCCGGCTCGGGTCGCTAGGCGGGAATCTCAGCGCTAGAAGCGCGCCATCCCGATGATGTCCGACACGTGGGGCCGGCCGAGCCACTTGGCGGCACCGTAGGCGAAGACCGACCCGTTCTTCTCGACGAGCCAGTAGCCGTCGCCGAAGGCCGTGGCTGCCATGCCGACGATCGGGGAGGCGAGCTGCTCGTGGGCGGCCGAACCGTGGAACCTGGCGGCTCCGAAACGGAAGACCGACCCGTTGGCGGCCGCCAGCCAGTAGCCGTTCCCAGCAGTCGTTGTCGCCATGGCGACGATGGCGTACTTGAGGTGCGAGGCCGAGCCGTAGCCCTTGGCGTCTCCGAAGTGGTAGACGTGGCCGTTCGCCCCGGCCAGCCAGTAACCGCGCCCGTCGGGGGTCGAGGCGATGGCGACGATGTCCTTCACCCGGCGTGCTGAGCCGTATCCCTTCGCGTCCCCGTAGTGGAAGACGTGGCCGTTCGCCCCGGCCAGCCAGTAGCCGCGGCCGTCTTCGGTCGTGGCGATCCCGACGATGTCGTCGACCTTGCTCGTGCGTGCCGAGCCGTAGTACTTCGCGCCCCCGAAGTGGAACACGGCCCCGTTCCGCCCTGCAAGCCAGTATCCCCCGCCGTCGGGCGTCGCGGCGATCCCGACGACGTCGCTCACCTTGCGTGGCGAGCCGAAGCCGCTCGAGGCGTGGAAGTGCGCGACCGCTCCGTTCGAGCCGGCGATCCAGTAGCCGAGCGGTGGCGTGAAGCTCGAGACGATGGCGCCGCCGAAGCCCGTCGCCCAGCAGCCGTACTTCGTGCAGGAGACACCCGGGGTGCCGTGGGCACGCGAGGGCGGAACGTCCCTCTTCCACTGGGCTCCGCCGTCGGTCGTGGAGAGAATGAGCGGCGGATGCCCCGGCGCATCGAAGCCTGTGCCGCCGGTCGCCGTGCAATCCGAGTCGTTCCGGCACGAGACGCTGGGCAGGCCCCAGGTCTCGTTCGTGGGAACCGAGATCGCCGGCGACGGCTGCTTCCACGTGGTGCCGCCGTCGGTCGTGTACAAGATGCCGGCCACATTGCCCGAGCTCGGGAACCCCGTGATCACGCAGTGCAGGGTGTCGTGGCACGAGACGCCGTGCAGATTCGTGGTGACAGGGCTCGTCTGGGGGACCCACGTCGACCCACCGTTGGAAGTGTGCAGGACGGTGCTGCGTTCTCCGACGACGACGCAGACACTCGTGGTCGGACAGGAGACGCCGTAGAGCGAATCGGATGCGCCGGATGCCTGTGCCGTCCAAACGGCTCCCCCGTCGGTCGTGTGCAGGATGGTCCCGGCGTTCCCGAGGATGAAGCAGGTGCTCACCGCCGGGCAGGAGACTCCCCACAGTCTCTCGGAGGTCCCCGACGTCTGAGACTTCCAGGTCACCCCGCCGTTCGTGGTGGCAAGGATCACGCCGGTATTCGCGGTCTTTTCGTAGCCCGTGACGATGCAGTCAGACGTGCTCGCGCACGAGATCGCGTGCAGGGCGCCCGTCCCGGCAGCCCCCTGGTACACCTGGAACCAGTGGATGCCGTCCAGCGTCTCGAAGATCACGTCGGCACCGGCACCGCCGTTGATCGGCCCCGCACCGCCGACGGCGAAGCACTGCGTCGGCGCCGGGCACGAGATGGAGTCGCCCCCGGTCGTGCCGAGTTTGCGCACAAGCGTACGCGGCTCTTTCATCCCCCAGCTCTTCCCGCCGTCGGTCGTGTAGAGCACATCCGCGCCCGTCGTCGAGTTCACGTGGCTCGTGCCCGCGACGCACCCCGAGGTGCTGTAGCACGCGATCGAAGGGATCGTCGCCGTCGAGCCGGACGTCCCTGCCGCCCACAACGTCCCACCGTCAGTCGTGTAGACGATGGCACCTGAGGCGCCCGCGGCCACGCACGAGGTCGTGCTCGCACAGGACACGCCCCACAGGTCTTGGTTCACGGTCGATGTCTGGGGGCTCCAGGACGAGCCGCCGTCGGTCGTTGCGATCACCGTGCCCGAACTGCCAGTCGCGACGCAGGCGCTGCGCGTCGGGCACGAGACGGCATACAAGTCGTTGCCGTTGGGCGAGGTCTCGGCACTCCACGACGTGCCGCCGTCAGTGCTCTTCAGCACCGTGCCGCCGTAGCCCACGGCGAAGCAGGTCGTGGCAGTCGGGCAGGAGGCCCCGGTGAGCTCTTTGGTCGTGCCGGAGGTCGCGACCTTCCACGAGCTTCCGAAGTCCGTCGTCGTGATGACGAGCCCGCCCAGTCCGACAGCGACGCAGTCGCTGCTCGAGCCGCACGAGACGCCCTTCAGATTTGCCCTGGCCGACGTGAAGACCGATGCAGGCATCGTGAGGAAGGACCAGCTGCGCCCACCGTTGGTCGTGCGCACCGCACTCGGCTCCTGTTCGTCCTGCGGTTGGCCCATCTGCGCCCCGACTGCGACGCATCGGGAAGACGTTGGGCAGGAGATGCCGTCGAGGCCGTTCTGCATCGGGCCGATGTCTTCCTCGGGGCTCCAGCTCTGCCCTCCGTTGGTCGTCTTCGCGATCTGGGGGACGGCGCCGAAGGTTCCGCCGACGACCCAGCACGTCTTCGTCCCCTTCACGCAGCTCGACCCGTGGTACTCGTACGGTGTGAACCCGACCGGAGCCTGCAGCCGCCAGCTGGTGCTGGCGGTCGTGAGCGCGTTGCCCGACGCCCCGGCGCTCGAGCTCGGTGAACGGAAGAGGGCCGGGACCGCCAAGGCCGTCGTCAGTGCAAGCACCGATGTCGGAACCGCGATCAGGAACAGACGTCGAGTCGTGCGCATGGGCGGACGATAGTCCGGTCCAGCTGGCGCTGCACCGATGGTTCGGCGCAACGCCGCGTGAGAAAGGGTCGCGCGCCGGATTGCGCGGCCTCTGCCGTGTTGCGGCGACCTCGACTACGTCGGTGGGACGCCGGGAACGGGAGGCGTGAGGGTGAGCGGGAGTGCCGCCTCGTAGCCCAGCCCTCGGCCGTGTCCGCCGCCCGTGCCGGAGCCGGGCGAACGCAGCTGCTCCTCGGGCGGACGGATCGGACCGAGGAGACCAGCCCAGAGGGCAGCGTTCGTCACCTGTGCAGCCGCCGCTATCAGGAACGGCACGGCGAGGCTCACCTCCTCGAACAAGTACCCCACCAAGGCATGCGCCCCCGCCTGCACGCCCTGAGAGGGCAGGTTCGACCAGGCAGCCATCCGGCCACGCTCGGAAGCATGTGCGACGCCCTGTACGTACGACTGCCTGAGCGGCATGCCGAGTCGCTGCACGAGTTGACGGAGCGAGAACACGACACCCGCGACGGCGAAGTCCGGCGCGAAGGCAAGGGGCAGCAGCAGAAGCCCTTGAGCGGCTCGGAGCACTGCCACGGACCTCACCGTGCCGACGCGCCGGGCGAGCGGCGAGGCTGCCAGCAGTGCGGCCAGCGATACGCCGTTCGCTATCGCGTACACGACACCGATCTCGCCGGGCGTCGGGCCGAACCTGCGGTGGAGCCAGTAGGCGAAGAGCGGCCCTACGACGACAGTTGCCAGCCCGTTGGTGGAATTGGTGAGGAGCAACCGCCACAGGACCCGCCAGGACCGGCGCGGGACGACGACCGACTCCCGTCCGCGGCCGCCCTGCTCCGCCCCTGCAGTGCGCGTCCGGGGCGCCCGCCGCCCTTCGGGCTCCTGCTCGGAGACCGCAGCCCCGCCCGGGACCGCAGCCCCGCCCGGAACCGCAGCCCCGCCCGGGAGCGCAGCCGGCTCAGCCGGTGGCTCCGGGGCGCGCCCCAGCCACGCGGCGAGGAACGACGCCGCCGCGGCCAGCCACGCGACGAAGAGGAACGCAGGACGGTACGAGACGGTGGCACTCCTCACCATGGCCGCCGTCGGAGCGCTCGAGAACCCAACCGCCCGCGCCGTACCCGCGAGGAGGCTACCGAGCAGGGCGCCTCCAGTCGAGGCGATCGCCAGCCAGGCGAAGGTCGAGTTCCGCCGGAGAGCAGGCACTATCGCCGAGACATAGGCCGATTCGGCGGGTTGGTGCGGCCCGACCGAGGCTCCGCCGGCTCCCTGCCCGCGCCCGATGCTCCCGAGGGCGATCCCCACCTCGAGCACGATCGCCTGGCCCGAGTAGGCCATCATCAGCGCCCCGGCGGTGAGCAGGAGGGGTGAAGCCACGAGCAGTGCTCGCTGGTCGACCCGGTCGGCAAGCGCGCCCACTGCCACGGCCAGGACGGCGGAGGCGGCCGTCATGACGAGGAACGTCACACCGATCCTCAGCGCCGAGAAACCGACCGATGCCAGATAGAGCGCCGCGACGACACCCGCGAGAGCGCGGGCTCCGCCGAGGAAGGCCCTCGCTGCGAGCACGATCCCGAGATCGCGCCCGATGCCGGGCCGCAAGCGACGGATCAGCTCGGACATGGCCGCCGGTCGTGCCGCTCGCGACGCCGGCACCTCATCGTCGCGGGACCGCTATGCGCTCGTGGCGGCGGCGGGCCAGAACGTGGGGTTCGCAAACCCGGGCTCTCTGAAATCCAACACCGCAGCCTGAGCCGCCGGTGTGGTCAGGTACTCCTGGAAGGAACGGGCACCTGGGGCGTTGACACCGGCCACGCGCTGCGGGTTCACGATGATGCTCACCATGGTGCGCTGCAGGACGGGATCCGTCGTCACGAGCGGCTCGAGCTTTCCCTCGACCACTCCGAGCGACGCGCTCTCGTCGCCCCAGACGGTATAGGCACCGAGCCTGGCGGCCTCTTGCAGGAGAGCTGTCCCCACTGCAGTCGATCGGACGTACCACGCGCCCTGCTCCACCTTGGCGGCCGATACCAGCAGCTGGTCGAGGAAGTCGATCCTCACGTCGAGCGCGGCCGCGAGGAATTCGCTCCCGTGGCTCGCGATACGTCGGACCGCCTCGGTGCCGCTCGACAGGCCCCTCACGCCTGCGGGATCCGAGACCGGCCCGACGAGAACAGCCTGGTTCGCGAAGACGGCCATCGGCCAGAGGCCGTAGCCTTCGAGGACGAAGGCGCCGGTCGTCATGGTCCCCGAGCTCGCGCCGGCCGGGAAGGTCATGTTGCCCGGGAGCAGCGCTGCGCTCGCCACCGCGCCTGTGCCGAGGCCACCTCCACCCCCCGAGCCGTTCCCGTGACGATGGCCCTCGCCGCTTCCGGGGATCACCCCGGAGCCGGGACCGCCGCCGCCACCTGTGCCCCCACCCTCGCCACTCCCGGGAATGACGCTCGACGAGCTCCCGTGGCCTCCGCCGCCGGAGCCCGAACCCGAACGCCCGCCGGCGCCCGAGCCCCCGCCGGAGCCCGAGCCCGCGCCCCCGCCGGTGCCCGGTCCCTCTCCGCTTCCCGGGATCACTCCCTTGACCTTCGTGTGCGAACCGGTGCGGCCGGGATGCCGAGATGGCTGGCCGACGTGGAAGAAGTGGACGATCAGGAGATCGGCGTCGCCGTTGATCCCGGGCGTGAAGACGTCGTTCGTGGGCTGGAACTCCACGCGCAGCGCGGGGTTCACGGACTCGAACGACTGGGCGAGCATCGGCAGCAGCCCGCTCGAGTACGGGGTGTACACCGTCGCGACCCGGATCAGGTCGGGATGCTTCGCGGGCGAGATCTCGTCCGACGCCGCGAGCTTCGCCCCAGGGGTGCTCGTGGGTGTGCAGGCAGCCCCGACGACAGCCGCCCCGCCGAGGGTGGCCAAGCCGAGGAAGGTGCGTCTCCCCAGCTGGCCCGGCTTCAGGCGTCCTTCGTCATCTCCTGCTGCCACGGCCAAACTCCTCTAGCCAACGTCGAGATCGGGCCCGCTCGGCTCGCCGCCAAGTGGGCGAGGCGCCTCGATCAAGCTGCCAACCGGCTCACCCTCGAGCGCTCTGCTGAGCATCTTCGGGACGGTGCCGTTCACGACCTGCACGGTCCTGCAGTGGCGGCCGAGCGGGAGAAGATCGAGGAGCAATTCGTCGAAGGGCAGTGTCTTCGGGCGGCCTTGCCGGAGCTCGTCCACGGTCATCCGGTCGAAGCGGGTAGCACCGGCATCCGTCTTCGGATCGCTCGAGTAGAGCCCGTCGACGTCCTTCACCAAGATCACGCGATCCGCTCCGCAGATCTCCGCGAGCAGGTGCATGCCGACGTCGGTCCGGTTTGCGGGGATGCGCCCGATCATCGGAGGGTGCTCCCAGAGCTCGAACGGGGGCACCCCGTTCACGACGACGGCGTTGCCGAGGCTGAGCAAGGCGGGGAGGAGATGCGTCACGAGCGGTGGCGGGAGCGACACCACGCCGAAGCGCGCCAGCAACGCCGCCACGATGTGCGCGTTCTGCTCAGCGTCGGTGGCCGAGAGGGCGGCGAGCACGCCGGTCGGCAGACCGAGGTCGAGGCCGACCCCGAACACGTGCCTCGACCGGGACCCACCGCCCACCCCGATGATGATCTTGTGCTCTCTCATCGCGAGCTCGAGCTCGTCGAGCACCGGGCCGAGGCGTTCGCTGCCGTGGTCGATGATGCTTCGGCCGCCGAGCTTGATCACCTTCACGAACGGGAGGAGCGGCACGACGTCGGTCGCCGTGCTGAGCCTGGTCGCCTGCGAGAGCAGGGAGTCTCGCATCAAGAGGGACGAGAGGTGGCGGTTCCCGCCGAGGTCCAGCTGATCGTCTTCGTTTACCGACATCCCATCTCCCTCACGCATGGATGATCGTCCCGACGTGCTCGCCCTTGAGCGCCCGAGTCAGGTTGCCGGGCACCAAGCCGTTGACGATGTGCACTGAGCGGACGTGCCGGGCCCGACCCATGAACTCGAGAACCGCCCTCTCGATCACGATGTCGTCGAAGTCCTCCGAGAGCAGGTCCGCGGCGGCGATCTCCGGTATGAAGCGGGCGCTCGGGTCCCGCTTCGGGTCGTCGCTGTACAGGCCGTCCTCGTCCTTCACATAGATCATGGAACGGGCACCGAATACCTCGGCGACGAGGTAGGTGCCGGTGTCGGTCCGATGCGGCGGTATGAGACCCACGTCCGGATTGTGCTCCC
>JAJYGM010000640.1 GCA_021785095.1 Actinomycetes bacterium | reverse complement strand
CCCCTGGCCCCCGCTGTAGGGGTTGCCACGGTAGACGAGGAGCGCGACGCGTAACCGGTCGGTAACTTCCATGCGCCCCGAGCCTCGCCCGCCGGCGGCAGTTCCGCAAGTACCCGTAACGGGAGCGGCCGTGCCCGGCTTCAGAACAGCCCTGCCGCGCTCTGGACGACGACGACTCCCGAGAGGATGGCGACCGCAACAACGCAGATGAACGCCACCTTCGCAAACGTCGGGCCATTTACTGCGTCGCCGAGGAGACGGCGGCGGTTCGCGAGGACCAGGATGAACGCCAGGATGATCGGCGTGATCACGCCCTCGAGGATCTGCGCGTTCACGATCAACGAGATGAGGTTGCCCGGCACCAGCACGACCAGCACCCCGAGCGCCAGCTGGGCGGTGAAGACGCCGAGGAAGACCGGCGCCTCGCGGAACCTCGCCGAGACCGATCGCTCGACCCCGATCGCCTCGCCCACTGCATAGGCGGTCGAGAGCGGCACCACCGCCGCCGCGAGCGCCGAGGCGCCGAGGAGGCCGATCCCGAAGAGCACGACGGCACCACGCCCCGCCACCGGACGCAGCGCTTCGGCCGCCTGTGCGGCGCTCGTGAGGACCTCGGGATGGTTCGCGAGGGCGGCTGCGGTGGCCACGATGATGAAGACCGAGATCAGGTCGGAGAAGACGGCGCCGGTAATGGCGTCGATCCGCTGGAGCCGGTAGTCCTCCGGCCCGACGCCACGGTCGACCACTGCGCCCGCCTCGTAGAGCTGGATGTAGGGCGTGATGGTCGTGCCGATGAGCGCGACGCCGAGGAAGAGGAAGCTCCGCGAGAACAGGAAGTGCGGGAGTACGAGGTTCGACGCCAAGGCACCCCAGTCGGGATGGCCGAGTACCGCCGCCGGGATGTAGGCGAGGAAGGCGACGGAGAGCACCAGGAAGACCCGCTCGGCGTAGCGATAGGAGCCGAACACCACGAGCAGGAAGATGAGCACCGCTGCGAGTGGGATCGAGATGTACCGGCCCACCCCGAAGAGCGCAAAGGCCGCGGCGATGCCGGCGAACTCGGTCACGACGAGACCCAGGTTCGCGATCGTGAGACAGACCATCGCGAAGCCGGTGAGGCGGATCGAGAACTCCTCGCGGATGAGCGCGGCCAGCCCCTTCCCGGTGAAGGTCGCAAGGCGCGCGGTCATCTCCTGCACGACGACGTAGGCCACGGTCACCAGCACCATGAAGAAGAGCGTCCGATAGCCGAACTGGGCTCCGGCCGCTGCGTAGGTCACGATCCCGCCGGCGTCGTTCCCGGCGTTGGCGGCGACAAGGCCTGGACCGAGAAACGCCGCGACGCCGACGAGACGGCGCCAGGCGCTCCGCCTCGCGGTCGCTCGTCCCGGCCCTGCTCCCGGCTCCGGCTGGCTCGGGCCCGCGCTCAGGCGCTCCGGCCCCAGCTCACCCAGGCCCCCGCTGCGGGGCGCTCCGCCCGGCTCCGGGCGCGCCGACGCGGCGTCCTCGGTCACCCGAGCAGCCGCGGGAAGTGCAGGCGACCGCGGTCCGGCGTCAAGGCGTCGACGACGTCGTCGGCGAGGATGCGCCCGATGGGGCGTCCGTCCTCCACTACGACCACGGAGGAACGTCTCGCGTCGACCAGCCGGGCAGCCACCTCGGCAACCGTGGCATCGGGTCCGACGGTCACCGGGCTCGTCTCCTCGGCGAGGGTGCCGATGCTGCCGGCGGGGTCGGCGACTGCAATGTCGAACAGCGGCACGTCGGCGACGAAACGCCCCGCGTGGTCCACGAGCACCACTGCGTCGACGTCGCTGCTGTGCTCGCCCACGTCTCGGAGCCGTCGCACGACCTCCGCCACCGTCTCCCCTTCGGATGCGAGCACGAGCAGGGTCGTCATGAACCCACCCGCCCGATCCTCGGGGAAGTCGAGAAGGTCGCCGAGGCGCGACGCGGTCGCGCTCGGCATCTGGCCGAGGAGGGCCGTGCGCTCCTCGGCGGGGAGGTCCCGGAGTGCGTCGACGGCCTCGTCCGGCTCCATCGACGCGAGGAGCTCGGCCGCACGGTCGGGAGACGCCTCGCGCAACAACACCTCCAGCTCCTCGGGGTCCATCTCCTCGAGTGCGTCGGCTGCGACCTCGGGCTCGAGTGCGGAGAGGAGCTCCTGGCGAGCCTCGCGCCCCAGGTCCTCGAGCAGGTCCGCGACCTCTCCCGGCCGGAGCCGGCGCAACCCGTCGTGGCTGGTACGAAGGCGCATCACCCCGTCCGAGCCCGCGAAGGGCTGGACGCCCGCCCAGTCGATCACGCGGTCCGGCGTCGGCCGGGCGCGCCAACGGCGAGGGCCCAGCCGACGGAGCAACGACTTGACGGAGACGTCCACCCCGACCAACCGCCAGCGCCCCGCCGCAGGTGCGAGCAACAGGTCGCCGGCCCGGATGACCTGCACCCCGTCGACATCGACGAGTTGGTGGTCGAGGACGTCGGCGCCGAGCAGGACCTCCCCGTCACGCCGCGAGAAGTCACGGAGGTCGAGGCGCGCCGACCCGAGGTCGACGGCTGCGTGGCCGAGGTAGGCCACGGCGTCGATGTCCACGAACGCGAGCCGCCGTCCGATGCGCGCGACGATGCCGGTGATCGGCGGGTAGGGGTTGTCCTCGCTCCAACGGGCGACGACGTCGCGAACCCGCCCGATCTCCTCCCCTGCCTGGTTCCTGATCGGCCCGCCGACGAGGCCGGCGAGGGAGACGATCGCCTCCCGCACCGCACGCCGGGCGAGAAGGCGCTCGCTCCGTGAGGATCGGGCCAGTGCAGTCGAGGAGCGGACGCGCGCAGGTATCAGCTTCCCGGGTAGGGAGCGAACGGGGGGCGCTGGCGAACGAGACAAACCGGACCTCCTCCGGGTGAGCTCACCCCACCCCGGCGGCCCGTCGTCGCGCTACGCGCGAAGCAGCACTCGGGCGCGCTCGGGGGAGGCTGAGGGACAGTCGCTACTTGGGCCCTGACCAGCGGACAGCTGCCTCACCTCCCCGAACTCGACCGACAGGTCTCTGGCTGGCCCGCCAGGTGGCGGCGCAGCCTGCCGGCGGGGAGGCGGGGCCACACCCCAGCCCCCAGCGGCAGGCGCCATGGTAGCGGACGCACCGAGAACGCTGGGGTCTATCCGGTCGCGGGCGCGCCACCCTTGCGCCACTCGGCTGCCCAAGGGACGTGGCCCGAGGGCCCGGCTCGATGAGGCCGGCCGGGGAACCCGAGGACGTCGTTCCGGGAACTCGAGGACGTCGCCCGAGGGCCCGGTCACCCAGAGTTCACCTCCCGCTCACCTCTCGGGTGCCACGGCGACAGGGCCGCGCAACCCGGGGCTGTCAAGGTGTCGGCGAAATCCGACGACCAGGAGGCCGCGTTGACCCCCCCCACGAACCTTGAAGACCGGGCAGCAAGCCCGCGCCGTAGCCATCGACGGCGAGCCCGCGCCGTAGCTGGATGGCTCGCGATCGGCCTCGCCGCCGCGACCGGCCTGGCGGCGTGCTCCTCGAGCTCGTCCACGGCCAGCACCTCGACCACGACGTCCACGGCCTCGACCTCGGGTGGCTCGACGTCCTCCACCCAGGCCAGCACGGCGGCATCGACAGCCAAGGTCCCCCTCGTTGTCTACGCCGCCGAAGGCTACGACGCGACGGTCTGCGCTGCCTTCCAGAAGGCAACAGGGATCCCGACCAAGCTCGAGGACAACTCGACCGGGACGCTCCTCGCCCAGATCTCCGCGGAACGGAACAACCCCCAGTGGGGCGTCTTCTGGTCCGACGGCGACGAGTCCTACGCCGCACTCGACCTCCAGGGCTATCTGGTCCGTGGCTTCCTCCCCAGCACGGGCACGCTGAACAGCCTCGGGACGAGCTTGGTGCCAAAGGATCGCGCCTGGGTCCCGACCGGTGTGACCATCGCCGGGGCGATCGTGTACAACTCGAAGGTCGTCTCCGACCCGCCCACGAGCTGGACACAGCTGCTCGAGCCGAAGTGGAAGGGCGCCGTCGGGATGAACAACCCGGCGCTGTCCGGCCCGACGTACCCCTTCGTCGCAGGCATGATGCACATGCTCGGCGGGGTGAGCGCGGGCGAGCGGTTCTTCACGGAGATGAAGGCGAACGGGCTGCACGTCTTCCCGACGAACAAGGTGACGCTCACAGCCCTGCTCAACGGCACGATCAAGCTGGCGATCGTGCAGAACTCCGCAGGCCTCGGCTTCGCTTTCAAGGCACCCGAGCTCCGCGTCGCCTACCCGTCCAAGGTCACGGTCCTCCCGAGCGTGATCGGGATCGATGCGAAGGTCTCCCCTACGGAGATCGCCGAGGCGAAGCGTTTCGCCTCCTTCGTCTACAGCCCAGCCGGTCAGGCGGCCATGCTGGCGGGTGACCCGCACGGGGACTCGCTCTTCGTCCCGATCGTCGAGGGGACCGTCGCCCATGCGGCGGTGCCACCGCTCTCGAGCCTGCCGGTCCAGGTGCTGAACCCGTACACGTGGGGCGCCCGCGAAGCCACCGTCAACAGCTGGTTCACCAACAACATCATCAACTGAGCTCGAGCACGAGTCGCACACGTGGTGCCGGGTGAGCCCGGCGCCACGTGTGCGCGTTCC
>JAJYGM010000638.1 GCA_021785095.1 Actinomycetes bacterium | reverse complement strand
CGTCGAACGGGTTGGCCCCGGCGGAACCCGTCAAGCATCTTGAGACACGTTCCTATGACGCCTTCTGTGTGACGTCCTCGTCGGGAACCGGTTCGTTGATCCAGGCGACGGTCGGCAGCTTTGGGGGCTGTGGACGGCGGTGGCGGAACCGGGCGGGGTTCGCCGCGTAGGCGGAACCGAGGGTCTCGGCACGTTGAGCCCGGACTTCTTCCGCCGTTCCGAAGTGGACCGACGCCGGGGTGTGGTAGCCGATGCCGGAGTGGCGGTGCTCGTGGTTGTAGTTATGCGGGTGATCCTGTCAAGGGGCTTCTTCACGAGGCATCGTGCTCAAGACGGTCGAGCAGCCCGTCGAAGATCTTGGATCGACCGACCTGGCCCTTGGCGACGGCGTCTTGACGCTGCTTGCGGAGCGTCGGGCGGAACTCGATGGTGGTGACGAAGAAGGTGCAGCTCTCGCAGATGGACTCGAAGTGGCAGTCCATCTCGACGGGGCGTGCGCAGTAGCCGTTGCCCAGCATGCGTCGGTGCATCTCGCCGCGGAGCTTGCGCATCTCCGCTCCCTCATCGTCGCCGGGGAGCTGGCGGGGCTGGTCGTAGAGAGCTTCGACCTTCTCGGTGACCGCGAAGTACTCGTCGGCGACCGTCTTGTCGGCGATGCGGGCGTAGATCATGGTCATCGCCAGCGTCTTGTGGCCGAGCAGCGCGGCGATGGCATCGAGGCTCATGCCTCGGTTGATCGCCTGCGTCGCCAGCGTGTGCCTGAGCTGGTGGGCGGTGACGTGGCCGATCCCGGCCTCGTTCGCGAGGCGGCTCAGGGCGGTAGCGACCCGCAATGAGGTGACGGGCCGGTTGCGCTCGAGCAGAAGGCGGTCTGAGCGCAGCCCGGTCGGTCGGTGGTTCGCGATCCAGTCGTCGAGCATCTCCTTGAGTTGGGGGTGCAGCGGGATGTAGCGGTCGTTGTGTAGCTTCCCGACGGGGATGCGCAGCCAGAACGCGGAGCCGATCTGAACGACGGCGTCGACGGTGAGGCCGAGGAGCTCGCTCTTGCGGATCCCGGTGCGGGCCAGGATCTCGACGATCAGCCGCGACAGCGGGTCGGGGTCGGCGCGCGAGGCCCGCATCAGCTTCGTGGCCGCCGCGTCGTCGAGGAAGCGCGGGAGGGGCTTGTCGACGATGGGCAGGTCGCCGGTGAAGATGAGCGGCCGCTGCGGTGGGTTCGGGTAGCCCCACTCGGTGATCCGGTCGAAGAAGCAGTGCAGGTTGATCAGCCGGTTCTTCACGCTGACTCGGCTCAACGCTTTGCCGGTGTAGCGCCCGGGCTTGGCGGAGATCCAGGTCTTGTAGTCCTCGATGTGGCGACGTTCGAGCTCGGCACAGCTGGTGACGTCGGGGTGGGCGTCGGCGAGCCAGGTGCCGAACTCGCGCAGGTCCGACTCGATGTGCTTGGTGGTGTTGGGGCGCAGGCTCAGCTCGACCTGGGCGACGTAGCGCCGGGCATTCTTGGCGAACGCCGGGGCGACGACGGCCCACCCCGTGACCGACACCGGCGGTCGGGACCTTGGGCGGGTGTGGGTGTCGAGCCGGCCAGCGTGGAACAGGGTCAGCTGGAGCCGGTGGAAGATCGCAGCCATGTTGCGGCCTGACTGCGGCAGCCCGCGGGCAACGTAGGCGTCGATGATGGCGGTGCGCGCCGACTCGAAGTCGGTGCCAGCGACCTCATCGGGCGCGACGCCTGTGATGGCGGTGATCTTGGCGAGCGTGTTCCACTGCAGCGCCATGTCCGCGGGGCTGGTCCCGATGCGCTGGCAGGCGCCGACGAACCAGGCGTGCGCGTCTGGGCAGTAGTTCCTGGCCGCGTTCCCGAGCCGCAGGTCCAACCGTCCGAGCACATCGGCGCTGACCGTCAGCCGGGAGGTGACCATCAGCCACGAGCTGAACGCACGCGCTTTGGCGACGGCGTCGATCTGGCGGGCGCGGCTCAAACCCATCCATCCTCCGGCGCGTTGCACCTTGGCGCAGAAGGACTTGGCGGCCTGCACGGTGGACCGACCCGTTCGCAACCCGGCATGCTGCAACACGATCACGTAGGCGTCAACCAGGCCCGTGTCCTCGAAGGCGGGAGCAACTGCGCCGGCCATCTCAGCTCTCACCTATCGCCTGGGCGTCGATCGCCTCGGTCGCCCGGCGGTACTCGCCGGCGAGCCAGTCGTTGGCGAGGTGGAGGTAGATGCGCGTCGACTCGATCGAGCGGTGCCCGGCCTGTGCCTGGATCGCCTCCAGCGCCATCCCGGCCTCGCGGAGCCGGGTGAAGCAGGTGTGGCGGAGCTGGTGGCAGGTCAGGCGTTCGATGCCCGCCCGTTGGCGGGCCCCGGAGATGATCTCGTCGAGTCCCGCGGCGCTCAGCGGCTGCCCGCGGCGCGGGCCCTTCAACACGATGAATACGTGACTGGTGCTCGACGTGCGCGGCCGCTCGGTCTCGAGGTAGTCGGCGACCGTTGCGAAGAACCGTTTCGACACCGGGATGATGCGCTGGTGTCCGCCCTTGCCGTCCGCGATGAACAGACGATGCTCGCCCGGCCGCACGTCCTCGAGTCTGAGGCCGAGCACCTCACAGCGACGCAGCCCGCCGAGCAGCATCGCTTCGACGATTGCCCGGTCCCTCCGAGTGCGCAGCGCCGCCATGAACACATCGACCTCGTCCGGATCGATCACGCGAGGCAACGTTCGTGGTGCGCGGATCAACGGCACACCGCGAACGGCGCGCTGTCCCGGGCGTCTCACGGCCAGACCGCGGGGCACCGGGTTGCGTGTGACGCCTGCATCGCCGCGGATGATCAAGTACTCGTAGAGGCCGGCGATCGTGGCCAGCCGACGCTTGATCGTGCGAGCCGACAAGCCCGCCTCGCCATCCTCGATCCGCACGACCTTGGCACCGCGCTGCGGTTCGCGCTGTGTCTTGATGAAGGCGAGCACGTCGGCAGGCTCGACGTCGACGGGGTCCTTGTCGACGATCGAGAAGAACACCTTGAGATCGAACGCGGTGGCCAACACCGTATTCCAACGAGCCCGGGCCGTCACCAGCTCGATATACGCGTCGAGCAGGGGGTGACCGACGCGGATCACCTCACCGGCAGCTCCAGAGGCGCGGACCAAGCACGGCATGAACCCCACAGAAGTCTCCGATCGTGATGGTGACCACAGCCTGACCGCCCCCAACGGCCGGCCGGTGGATCACCCGCATATCGTGACAAGCCGAAGAACACCTCGCAGAACGTCCGTGCGTCCTCGATCGATCCGAACCGGTCGGGGAACGCCGGGCAGTACTTGAGGGTCTTGAACCCAGCCTCGCTGTAGGGGTTGTCGTTGCTCACGTGCGGGCGGCTGTGGCTGCGCTCGACGCCCAGGCGGATGAGCAGGTCGCTCACCGGCTTGGACGTCATCGACGTGCCTCGGTCGGCGTGGATCGACAGTTGGCCCTTGGGAACCTGGTGGCGGGCGACGGCCTCGGCGATCATCTCCTCGGCGAGCTCACCGGACTCGTTGGGCGCGAGGCGCCACGCGACGACGTAGCGGCTGAAGATGTCCATCACCACGTAGAGCTGGTAGAAGACGCCTTTGGTCGGCCCCCGCAGCTTGGTGATGTCCCATGACCACACGACGAGCGGCCGGTCTGCCACGAGTTCGGGCTTCACCCGGGCGGGGTGCGTCGCCTGACGTCGGCGCTCTCGCACCTCGCCGTTCGACCGCAGGATCCGGTAGAAGGTCGACTCCGACGCCAGGTAGGTCCCCTCGTCGAGGAGGGTGAAGTACACCTGCGCCGGCGAGCAGTCGACGAAGCGCTCGGAGTCGAGCACCCCGAGCACGGCCGCGGCCTCCTCCTCGCTCAGCTTGTTCGGCGGGGACGGGCGCGGCCGCTTGACCGTGACGCGTGGGCCACGACGGCGACGGTAGACCGTCGCCCGGGCCCGACCGGTGGCCACGCAGGCCGTCTTGGTCCCGAGCAGGGGCTCGACCTCGTTGAAGCACTCGTCGATCACGGCTGCTGCTCCGTCTCGGTGTCCGCGCTCTCGGCCAGCAGCCGCGCCAAGAGCTCCGATGCTTTTCCCTGGGCCTCCAGGGCCTTGCGGTGCCGGTCGAGTCGGTCCTCGAGACGCTCGATCTTCTTCTTCGCCTTCTCGAGCTCCCGCTCTGCGTCGGTGCGCTTCTTGCGGTGCTTGGGGGCAAGGCCGGAGATGGCCCCCGCCTCCCTGGCCCGTCGCCACTCGACGATGTGGCTCGAGTACAGGCCCTCCCGGCGCAGCAGGGCTCCCTTGGCCCCGGGGTCGGTGAGCTGGTCGTACTCGGCCAGGATGGCGAGCTTGTACTGCTCGGTGAACCGGCGCCGCTTGGGCCGGGCCGCGGGGTCGCCGTCGTGCACCTCGCCATCATGGGCGCGCGCGGCCAGGGATGCAGTGGTCATGGTCACGGTTCTACGTGCTCCCGTCTCGCCCTGGTGGGATGGTGGGCTACAGCAGGTGTCTCACGTCAGCCTGACAGACAGGGCCTCGTCCTTGCCGATGCAGGTCACTCCGTGCCAGCTCCAGAGGGTGAAGCTCCGAGCTGGCGTAGCTTGCGCATGGTTGTCCGGTTCCTGAGCAGGGCGAGCGGGGTCCAGACGATCCCGAAGGGGAACCCCCACC
>JAJYGM010000247.1 GCA_021785095.1 Actinomycetes bacterium | reverse complement strand
GTGTTACTCACCCGTTCGCCACTAAATCTTTCGGAGCAAGCTCCTTGGATTCCGTTCGACTTGCATGTATTAAGCACGCCGCCAGCGTTCATTCTGAGCCAGAATCAAACTCTCCATCAAGACTCTCGGGTTTCCCCTTCGAATCAGAGAGCCGGACAGGTAGCTCTAACTCCTGTCCGACAGCGGTGGCACCACGGGGTGGTACCGCCGCTACTGCAACTTCGAACGACGAGTCCGGTTAGGCCCGTCCATCGTCGCCCTTACTGGCTTTTGGCTCTCGTTCTTCCGTTTTCAAGGAGCGACCACG
This sequence comes from Actinomycetes bacterium, assembly GCA_021785095.1. The sequence goes on along the minus strand of JAJYGM010000247.1, from coordinate 4,372 downwards.
CACGCGGCAAGCCGGAGGTGCGCCTCACTTCCCGGGTCTCCCCGGCCCTTCCACCTCTCAGTGGCAGGGAATAACACTCTAGCAGTGTGACCACCAGCGTGCAACTCGGCGAGTTCCCGTCGTACCCTTCCGTCACTCAGGCGGTTGGGCCGGATACCACTCTAGCGCATCCTCGACGAACGCATTGAGCGTCGCGATGAGCCGCATCTCCTCGGTGGAGCGCGCCCGCGTCTCGAGCAGCTCCTCGGTCGAGATCACGACGGCGAGGCAGCGCGCGCGGCTGATGGCGACGTTCAGCCGATGACGGGAGAAGAGGAACTCCGCGCCGCGCACCAGCTCGGCGGCCGACGAGGTGGTCATCGAGAAGAACACCACGGGCGCCTCGCGGCCCTGGAACTTGTCGACCGTGCCCACCTGCACGTCACCCAGGCGCTGGCCATCCAAGTGGTCCCGGATCGTTCTCACCTGATCGTTGAAGGGCGCCACCACCATGAAGTCGGCCGGCTCGAGGGGGCGTGTGCGGCCTTGGTGATCGGTCCACGGCGTGCCCAGCAACTGCGCCACGGCCTGGGCGATCGCGCTCGCCTCCACCGGTGACGACGTCGAGCAGTCGGTATGCGAGACCCGGATCCAGCGCAGCCCGGTGCCCAGCACAGTCGACTGGCTCGCGCACGCGGGGTGGCTGGTGAGGCGGTCCTCGTAGATCTGATGGGAGATGTACCGGCACACGTCCGGGTGCATGCGGCGCGACTCGGTCAGGAAGACCCCGGCCGCCGTCGGGATCGTCGCGTGCGGGCCCAGCACGTGGGCCAGCACGCTCGAGCCCGCATCGCCGGGGTGGTCCGCCTGGGCGACTTGCGCGAGCTGCAGCGGATCGCCCAGCAGGATGAGGTTGCGCGCGGCGTTGGTGCAAGCGACAGCGTCGGCGAGAGCCAGCTGACCCGCCTCGTCGATGATGAGCACGTCGACGGGATAGGGACGCATGCCCGTGCGGGCCCACAGCCACGGGGACCCCGCCACGAGATTCATCTGGTTCGACTCGATCAGCGCGTGCCTCGAGCTCGTGTAGATGACGCCGTCGAGGCGCTTGCGCGAGTCGCCGCCCCAGCGCACCGCGCGCACCCCCTCGAGGGCTCCCTGCTCGCTCAGCTCCCGGTGCGCGGCCCCCAGCAGGTTGTCGATCGCCGCGTGGCTCATCGCGGTCACGCCGACGCGCAGTCCCGACTCGATGAGGTGCGCGACCAGGCGCGCGCCCCGGTAGGTCTTGCCGGTACCCGGTGGACCCTGGATGGCGACGTACGAGCCGTCCAGCTCGGTGCTCCAGGCCAGCATCTCGCCCACGTCGTCACGGAACTCCCCCGTCGGCGGGCCCCCGCCCGCGACGAAACGCGGTGGTCTCGCCGCCAGCAGCTCGGTGGCCACGGGATTGACGGCTTCCGCTCCGCCGGGGAAGGCCAGGCGGTGTGCCAACTCGGCGAGCGCGACGGCCTTGTCGTGCGGGGGGAAGAAGTCATCGCGAATCGCGACGATCGGAACGCGGAGGTCGTCGAGAGACGTCGGCGCCCACCGGATCATTGCCGTCCGGAGGTCGCCGTCGAAGCCGCGGATCGTCCCGAATCCCGGCTCGCCGTCGTCGAAGATCAGCAGGACGCTGCCCCGGGCCGCAAACGCCTCGTCGACAGGTTGTTCCGGCCAGGAGACCGCAACCTCGTAGCGCAGGGCGTCGGGCCGCCCCCGCACCGCCACCGCTGCGGGCTCACCCGACGCCCGCAGTGCGGCCAGGTAGTTCGTGTCCCCGAGCAGCACGTCGAGGCCCGCAGCCGCGGCCGCGAACTTGGGTGTCGTGGTCGCGCTGCGCTCGCGTCGCCAGTATCCCGTCAGGTCGCCCACCAGACGCTCGACGCTGGCGGCGGGGTACCCGCCGAGGATGCGCACCGCCTCGTCGACGATGTCCTCGTCCTCCTCGGCCACCAGCACGGCGGGTCGCCACACCATGTCCGGGGGCCGCAGGGCGACCAGCCACTGGCGCAGGCTCCGTGTCGCATCGACATCGTCGCGGTTGTACCGGGCGATCGCGTCGAGGATCCGGGAGTCGTGGGTCTTCAGGTAGTTCTCGTACTCGACAACGGCTCCCGCCCCGCGCTCGATCCCCCCCTGGCGCTCGAATCCGGTCAACTTCTCCATCGCCTTGAGTCCGTACGACTCCACTCCCACGCGCACGGCATTGCGCACGACGGCGTAGAGGTCCACGAAGAGCCCCGTGTGGACGAGCTGGTCGAAGACGGCCTCGGTCGGCGTCCCCACGACGAACCGCTCGATCGCCGAGCGCTCGGTGTGGTTGTAGTGGTAGACGTGCATGCCGGGAAACTGGGTCCGCCGCTCGCCAAAGAAGTCGACCAGTCCGTCGAGCATCTCGCGCTGCGCGTCGAGGTCGTGGGCCCAACGCGCCTCGTAGTGCCATGCGCCCGAAGCAGTCCGGTAGGAGAGCCCGGCGAGGAAGAGTAGTTCCGCCTGGGGCGTCCAGAAGGGGTGACCCTCGAAGTCGAAGAACACGTCCCCGTCATCGGGTGCCGGCAGCAGCTCCAGACCGCGCCCGTAGAACGGGTCGTCCGAAGCCTCGATGAGCTCGAACGGCGGCGGCTCCTCGGGCCGCTCGCGCGACGACACCTGCAGGACGGCCTGGCGATGATGCCGGTGCCAGCGCTCGGGCGCGAGTGCCGGTCCACGATCCCTCGCCGCCAACTCGCCGAGCCGCGACACGCCCGCGTGCTCGAGCACGTGGCGCTCGGCCGCTCCGAGCGATGCGACCCACACCAGCGAATCGTTACGGCGCCACTCGGCTTCGCACACCGGTGCGTATTCGCAGATCGCGCAGTGCGCGCACTGCTCGGGTTCGGTCGCCTCGTCCCCTTCGTCGAGGAGGTGCCGGGCTACCTGCCGGCGCAGCCGGCGCCAGTACGGGCTGAACTGGTCGACGACCAGAGTCTCGATCTCCCCCGACCCGAGCCAGAGGTGCATCTGGCGGGGCTCGGTGCCCAAGACGGCGTGAATCGCCTCGGCGTAGAAGCACAGCTGGAGCACGTGCCCGGGCCGCGCGGCCGCACGGGTCAGCTTGGCGTCCACGGGCTCGTAGGTGCCAGCCTCGCCCGGCACCTGGATCACGAAGTCGGCGATCCCCCGAATGCCTCCCGACAGCAGAGGCATCTGGTACAGCACTTCGTGACCCTCGTGCCACAGTGGGGCCACGCGCTCCACCCAGTCCGCGAAGTCCTCGGCGGGCTCACGGGGGGGCACGCGCACGACGTCGCGCCCCTGGGCCTCAAAGGAACGCAGGCACGCGTCCTCGTGGCTCATCCCCTTCTCCATCAGCAGATCCGCCAGATCGCCCGCTGGGCTCGGCAGCGGAGTGATGGCTCCGCGCTCCTCGAGCCGGCGCAACGTCATCGAGTGCGCGCACTCGAGCCACGCCGAGATCTTGGACGGGGTCAGCAGGGTCTCGGTCATCGCATCCTTCGGCACCTCGGGTCAGCAACCACGGTGGCACCGCAGTGTCACACGCCCTCCACCGCTCCCACGGCGAGCGCCGTCCCGCCCGTGATGCGCACCAACTCCTCGAAGGACGTGGGAAAGACGTAGCTGGGATGCCCGCCAGCCGCCCACACCACCGGCCACGCGGCCAGTGCCGTGTCGACGATCGTCCGCACCGGCGCGGGATGCCCGAGCGGTGCGACACCCCCGATGGGCTGGCCGGTGTGCTCGCGCACGAAGTCCGGACCCGGTCGCCGTATCGCGGTCACGCCCAGCTCCTCGGCGATCCGATGGGTGTCGACGCGATGGGCGCCCGACGCGAGGATCAGGAGTGGTCCGCCGTCGGCCTCGAACAGCAGAGAGTTGGCCACCTGACCCACCTCGATGTCCAGTTGCGCGGCCGCGCGAGCGGCGGTCGGCGAGGGCTCCACGGTCTCGACGATGCGCGCGCTCGACCCCGCCGCCTCAAGTGCCGCCTGCACGCGCAGTCCGTTAGGGTGCCACGACTCGATCTCGCGGACGTTCACGTCGTCTCTCCCGCGCGCGCGGCCGCGATCCGGTCCTGCAGGGTCGCGTCCACGGCGTGCCAGGTCTCCAGCTGGTACGGCCACGCGACCGGCCCGGCGGCTCCGCGCGAGCTCCGGCTGCGCAGCGTCGCCTCGGGTTCGAAGACCGCCAGCAGTCCCGCCAGCTCGGCGGTCTCGGCAACGACGTCCCGGAAGGGGCGCCCCGAGCGCACGGACTCGCCCACCACCCGCCCCACCAGCTCGTGCGCCTCCCGGAACGGGCGACCCTGCTCCACCAGGCGCTCGGCTAGGTCGATGGCGGCCATGTACGGATCGTC
>JAJYGM010000602.1 GCA_021785095.1 Actinomycetes bacterium | reverse complement strand
TTCTCCGGTGTTGCGTGCATCCCGGATCGTCGCAGGTTCGTCATCTTCGGCAGGACCCTGCAGCAGGTCCCGCAGGGTGGCACGTGCGCGGGAGACGCGTGAGCGAACGGTGCCGACCGGTGCGCGGATGATCCGGGCGATCTCGTCGTAGTCGAGGCCGAGGTCGTGGCGCAGCACGAGTGCGACGTGCTGCTCTTCCGGCAGCCGGTCCATGGCGGCTCGGATGCTCAGCGACTCGACGACCAGTTCGCCCTCGGTCGGACCGTCGCCGGGCCGGTCATCGAGAGAGCGGTCGTCAGCCGACCGGCGATCGAGCGACGCGACCGGTCTTCTCCTCCTCCGACGCAACTCGTCGAGTGCTGCGTTGGCTGCGATGCGGTACGCCCACGTCGTGTAGCGGCTGTAACCGTCGAAACGCACGATCCCCCGTGCGACCGCCACCGCCGCTTCCTGCGTCGCCTCGAGGGCAGCCTCACGTTCGCGGAGGATCGTCCAGCAGACGGCGTGCAATCGGTCGTAGTCGAGCCTCAGCAGTTCGTCGAGCGCTCTGCGGTCACCGGTGCGGGCGCGGGCGGCGAGGTCCTCGAGCCGGTGAGCGTGCGACTCGCTCGACGGCGCCATGGATCCGGAGTCGATGACCGAGCGTATGACGGCTGCGGCCGGGCGCTGGGAGCGCCCTGCCGTCGTGCCCGTGCGCATGATCGTGTGCTCCATCTCGGGGGATCAGCGACAATGCCCTCGTGGAGGAGACGGGCGGGACGGGCGAGGCTGACGACCGAAGGCGGCCTCGCGGCCATCTGGTCGCCCAGGGACGCGACGCCGACATCTTCGATGCCGGCAACGGACGTGTCCTGCGGCGCGCGAAAGATGGCCGCTCGATCGCCGCCGAGGCGGAGGTGATGCGCTACGTCGCAGCACAGGGTTACCCGTCGCCCGAGATCTTCGACGTGAGCGCCGACGGGCGCGACATCACGATGGAGCGCGTCCGCGGGCCGTCGATGCTGGCCCTCCTGCAAGCAAGACCGTGGCAGCTCGGTCGCCTCGCAGGGCTGCTGGCCGATCTGCACACCGGCCTCCACGACATCACGGCGCCGCTCACGATGCGGACGGCACCGGCCGGGCCCCCGGGCGATCGGGTTCTTCACCTCGATCTCCACCCGCTCAACGTGATCATGTCCCCGCGCGGCCCGGTCGTGATCGACTGGACGAACGCCCGTCGCGGAGATCCGCTCTTCGATGTCGCGCTGACATGGATCCTGCTCGGCGCGGCGCAGCCGCCGGAATCGAGGCTCGCGAGGGCCGTTGTCGAGCCGTTCCGAGGGGTGTTCCTCCGGAGCTTCCTCCGGCACTTCGATCGCGCTACCCTGTCGGAGCGCCTCGGCGCAGCGGTCGAGTGGAAGGCGAGCGACGCCCACATGTCCGCTGTCGAGGTGGAGGCGATGCGCACGATCGCCCGTCGTTTCTCAGCGAGTCTGCTTCGCTGATAGGCGGGTCCTCCACGCTCAGAGAGCGAGCCGCAGGTCATCGCGTCACCGCGTCCGCTCAGGTCAGGTGGTGAGAGCGGCCGCCGCGCTGGTGCTGATGTTGATCCGTGCGTAGCGCGGGCGGACGATGTTGACGTTCTCGTTGAGCAGCGCCCAGTCAGACGTGTTGACGTCGTAGGAGATGACCAGCTGGTCCCCTTGGCTCAACTCGGGGTGCACGGTCACTCCATAGGTGTAGAGCCCGGGGATGCCATTGGTACCGTACACGCCGCCCCGCCCCGTCGTCGTGTACGCGAGCTTCCGGTTCGTGAAGGGACCCATCGGCCTGCAGGAGAAGGACACCCACACGCGGCGGTTGAGAAATCCGGTGCCCATGGTGACGAGCACATAGACGTTCCCAACTTTGGTGACGCTGAACTGCCCTCCGGCGGAATTCGAGATCACTGCTGCCAGGCTTGCATCGCTGCTCCACTCGGAGCCGTCCCAGTACTGCCACGGCGAGACCAGATCGGACAGGTGGGCTCGAGCGAGGTACACGTCCGTCGACAGGCCGTCCTTCGCCGTCTCGGCACCGTAGATGTACACGTACGGACCGTGATAGGTCATCCAGGTGCCCCAGATGACTCTCGCGGCGTCCGGCACGCGAGTGACGCTCTCGGTCCTCATGGTGCGCAAGGAGTAACGAACCAGCACCTCCCCGAGCCGGACGAACCCGAACACCGTCGGTTTCCCGGGGTAGTAGTACTTGGAATAGGTGACCCAGAGGGAGCCGTCCGCCTGGATGCCGTCATCGCTCCAGTAGAAGCGTTTGGAGCCCAGAGGGATCCCGCGGTTCATGAGCTCCAACGGTGTGCGGTCCCATGTGCGGTAGCGCGTGGTCAACGAGTTCTGGTCCTGCACGACGACCATGTTGTGCAGGAACACCGACTCGGGCCGGGCGCCGCGCACCACCTTGCCGAGGTAGCTGTCGTCGAAGAGCCAGGCGGTGCGACCACCTGCGAGCGCGACCGACTCGCCGCCGTCGCCCCCCGTCCATCCCCTGCCGCTGTTGGCGTAGGAGCGCATCATGTTGTCCATGGCGTAATCAGGACGGGACGACGCGACCGCCATGTGGGGGAGCTCGGTCGGACAGCTCGGGGTCGTGGACGCATCGAGAGCAGCACCACGTACGGAGGCTCCTGCGACGGCACCTCCGGAGGTGACCATCGGAGCGAGAGAGGCGAGCACGCCACAGACCACGAGTGACACGAGTGGCGTTCTTGCGACACACCGCTTCACGCCGCCTCCCCCTTCGGCGCCGGCGCCGCCGAAGCACCGTCGCCGCGCTGTCCATCGAGAACTTCCTTGCCTCTGCCGCGCTCGATCCCGTTGTGCGGCTTCAGGAGGAATCTACACGAGCCCGGGGGAGAGCACTAGTGACTCGGCGGGCTCGCCTGAGCCACCCGCCACCTCAACGGATCAGCTGGCGACGCCCTCGAGCTGCCGAGCTGGCCCTCCGCTCGAGAACTCAACCGCCCCGTCGTCGATCTGCCCGTGCCGCATCATCCGGAGGTCGAGGAGGTAGTTCTGGTGCAGCCGCCACGGCGGCCTCGATCCCTGGCGTGGCAACCGGTCGATCGAGCGCAGCACGTACCCCGACGTGAGGCCGAGGAACGGTTCGGTCGGCAGCGCCGGGTCGGGCGCCTTCGGCACACACACGCGGTACCCGTGCGTGTCCATGTGCTGCAGGAGGCGGCAGACGTACTCAGCGCCGAGGTCGGCCTTCAACGTCCAGGACGCGTTCGTGTACCCGAAGGTCGCAGCCAGGTTGGGGATGCCGCTGAACATGATGCCCTTGTAGCCGATGGTCTTCGGGAAGCCGACCTCACGACCGTCGACCGAGAGCGTCATCCCGCCCGTCACCTCGAGGTTGAGGCCGGTCGCCGTGACGACGATGTCGGCCTCGAGGTCTCCCCCCGACCCGAGTGCCAGGCCCGTCTCGGTGAACCTCTCTATCGTGTCGGTGACGACGTCCACCTTGCCGGACTTGATGGCGTCGAAGAGGTCGGCATCGGGCACGAAGCACATCCTCTGGTCCCACGGGTCGTAGCGGGGCGTGAAGTGGGTGTCCACGTCGTAGCCCGGCGGCAGGTGACGCTCGACCCCCTTGCGGAGGAGCTTCTTCATGAGAGCGGGCGCTCGCCGGCAGAGCTGGTAGGAGACGAGGGTGAGCAACACGTTCTTCCAGCGGACGATCGGGTAGACGACCCTCGCCGGGAGATGACCGCCGAGCAGGTCGGCGATCGGGTCGAGCGCTGGGAGGGTCGCGATGTAGGTCGGCGAACGCTGGAGCATCGTGACGTGCCCGGCGACATCGGACATGGCCGGCACCAGCGTGACGGCGGTGGCACCGCTGCCGATGACGACGACCCGTTTGCCGGCGTAGTCGAGGTCTTCCGGCCAGTGCTGGGGATGGACGATCTGGCCGCGGAAACGCTCCGTCCCTTCGAAATCGGGCGTGTAGCCCTCTTCGTAGCGGTAGTACCCGGCGTTCACGTAGAGGAAGTTGCAGCGGTACTGCTCCGTCCCACCCGTGTCCGACCGGACCACGTCCACCGTCCAGCAGGACTCGTCGCTCGACCACTCGGCGCGCACGGCACGTCGCTCGTATCGGACAGCGGAGTCGACCCGGTACTCGCTCGCCGTCTCCTCGATGTAGCTGCGGATCGAGGGGCCGTCGGCGATCGCCTTCGCGTCCTTCCAGGGGTGGAAGCGGTAGCCGAGGGTGAACATGTCGGAGTCGGAACGGATGCCCGGATACCGGAACAGGTCCCACGTGCCTCCCATGGCCGGTCGGGCCTCGAGGATGGCAAAGGTCTTCCCGGGGCACTCGGTGCGCAGGTGGCAGGCTGCACCGATCCCGGACAGTCCGGCTCCGACGATCAGCACGTCGAGGTGCTCGGGCCCGTCACCGCTCTTGCGATCCGTCAGCGTGGCCTTCTGGTCATCAGGCATGGCTTTTGACCCTCCCCGCAGTTCGCGCAGTTCGAGCGCCGTGTCTAGCCTCCGGCCGAGGGGGCGGTCCAAACCCGCCGCCGGCAGGTTGACGGGCCACGCAGCCACGGATTCGGCACGACCAGGTCTGCGCGCGCGAGCATGTCCCCCCGTGAACCACATGTCCCGCCGCGACGTGCTGCGCCGCGGCGGGTCGTTCTCCCTCAGATCGG
>JAJYGM010000396.1:3667-4694 GCA_021785095.1 Actinomycetes bacterium | reverse complement strand
GCCCAGTACCTCGTCGGCGAGTGCCTCGGCGACGATCATGCCGTCGACCACGACGTAGTCGAGGTCGGGGTGCGCGGCGACGCCCGTGTTCGACAGCAGCGTCCAAGGCGTCGTCGTCCAGACCACGAGCCACCGGGCGTCGCCCACCACCGTCGGGTCGGGGTCGACCAGCGCCAGCTTCACGTACGCCGACTCGTCCTCCTCGTCCGTGTAGACCTCGGGCTGGCCCAGCTCGTGGCTCGAGAGCGCCGTGCCGCAGCGGGGGCAGTACGGGACGACCTTCAGGTCTTCGTAGAGCAGCCCCCGTTCGAAGAGCTGCTTCAGGTACCACCAGACCGACTCGATGTAGGACCGGTCGAAGGTCCAGTAGGCGTGCTCGAGATCCGTCCAGTAGCCGATGCGCTCGGTGAGCGCGTTCCAGTCCTGCACGTAACCCAGGACGGACTCGCGGCAGAGCCGGACGAACTCCGCGATCCCCACCTCTTCTTCGATCTGGCGCTTGCTGTTGACGCCGAGCCGCTTCTCGACCTCGACCTCCACCGGGAGCCCGTGGGTGTCCCAGCCCGCCCTGCGCTCGACGAGGAAGCCTCGCATGGTGCGGAACCGGCAGAAGAGGTCCTTGTAGACGCGCGCCCACACGTGATGGAGCCCGGGCCGGTTGTTCGCGGTGGGTGGGCCCTCGTAGAAGACCCAGGGCGCGGCGTCCCGGCGACCCGAGACGGAGCGCTCGAAGACCTGGTGCACGCGCCATCGCTCGAGCTCCTCGGTCTCGAGTGCGACGAAGTCCGCTTCAGGGGAGAGGGGTCTGAACATCGGTCACGTGAGCCTATCCAGGCAGCGCGGGCCCTCCGGGGGCCGCCAACCGCACACGGTTCTGTCCTGTTACCAGGTCGGCCAGTTCGAGGGCAGCGAACCGGCCGGTGTCCCGTTGGGAACCCCTGGCGGCGCGCCGAGCGCGGCCAGCAGCTGCGAGAAGTTGGCACCGTAGGCAGTGGCGTTCGCACCGCTGAACTGGCCCGCCACGTAG
>JAJYGM010000396.1:0-3657 GCA_021785095.1 Actinomycetes bacterium | reverse complement strand
CCGCCCAGCCGGTCTCGATGCCATCGGGCCCCTCGTACACCGTGCCGAGCACCGTTGTCGGCGACACCTGCTCACCGACCTGCACAGATGGCTGGATGTCCTCCGCTGCGTAGACGACCAGCCCCGCTGCCGGGCCGTCGGTGAGGCGGTACGTGATGAACGTCCCGCCCGGCCAGCCTGTGTTCACGGTGTTGAGCACGACGCCGTCCCCGATGGCGTAGATCGGCCCGTAGCCGCTGTAGTCGACACCCTGGTCGATGCGCTCCGGGGAGAGGCCCGCGACCGCGCGCAGCGGATTGACATAGCCCCCTGGCCCGGGCCGTACCGCCGCGGTCGGGGTCGTCTGGGCCTGGACGGCCGGCTGGGGTGTGGGCTGGGGCGCCGCCTGGGCAACCGGCTGTACGGCCGGCTGGGGCGTGGGCTGGGGCGTGGGCTGGGGCGCCTGGACGAGGGGTCTCTGCCGTGCTGCCTGCGCGGCCTCCTCCTGCGCCAGTGCCGCCTCCTGGGCGGACGCCTGACGCGCCTGCTCCGCCGCAGCAGCCTGGAGCGCCGCGATGTCCCCTTTGGCCTGCTCGGTACGGACGACGTCCTGGGCGAGAGAGGCCTGGGCGTTCTGCCGTGCGGCCGTCAGGCTCGCCAACGCCGCAGAGGCCTGCGCACGCTGGGACCGGAGGACCGCGACGGTGGTCTCGGTCCGCTGCTCGGCGGCCCGGAACGCACTGATGGCCTGCTGCAGTCGGCCAGCCGCCACTCCGGAGTACTCACGCGCCAGGACCGAGGCGTCGTTCCCGGCGTCGAAGATCGTGGGAAGGCTGGCTGACCCGATCCCCGTCATGTACGCCTGCACGACGAGCCGACGCAGGGTCCGCGCCGCTCGGGCGTCCGCTCGGCGGTCTCTCAGGAGCTGAGCTCCGGTCGCTGCGAGCTGCACGTCCAGGCTGGTGAGCCTGGCCTGCGCCGCATCCTGCTGGACGACCGCCCGCTGCACCGCCGCGCCCTGCGCGACGATCTGCTGAGCGAGCTGATTGGCTCTGGCCTGCTCCGACGGGAGGCTGGCACCCGCAGCGGGCAGCGCGACGAGCATCCCTGCCGCCTGCACGAGGAGCGCAGCGACGGCACCGGCGGTCACACACCCTGCAAGGCGCCCCAGCGCCGGGAGACCTGCGGCCCTGCCCAGTCCCAATGGCCGCGCCGGGCGTCGGCGCCGCGTACGTCCGAGGGCCACGAAGCGAAAACGCTAATGGCTGCACTTCCGCTCGGCAAGCATCACGCCTCTGCGCCTGCGTGCCTGCCGCAGATGAGCACCGAGTCGCTCCACCGGGCACGTGACGGACCCGACCGGATCCGCACACCGGTCGCTTCAGCGCGATGCGCCCACCACCGACGCCAGCCGTTGCCACAGCTCTTCGTCGGCTTCCTCGAGTGAGCCGATCACGGCGTCGGCGATGGCGAACGCCGGCTCGTCGCGCTCGTCGAGCGCCGGCACTGCGATGCAGGTCATGCGCGCGGCCTTCGCGGCGAGCACACCGGCGGGCGCGTCCTCCCACACGAGGCAGCGGTCGGGGGCGACGCCCAGGCGTTCGGCAGCCGTCAGGAAGACCGCGGGGTGAGGCTTGCCGTAGGGCTCCTCCTCCGCGGAGTGCACGAGGGCGAAGTGCTCGTCCAGCCCGAAGCGCTCGAGCACGAACGAGATGAGCCGGTGCTCGGAAGACGAGGCAACGGCGAGTGCGAGACCGTGGTCTCGGCACAGCGCGATGGCCTGGTCGACCCCTGGCTGCAGCCGGCCCTCCTGTGCGATGAGGTCGATCACCCGGTCGACGATGCGTCTCGCCACCTCGTCGGTCGACGGACCCTCCCAGGGGAACCGGTCGAACCAGTAGCGGGTGACCTCACGCACGAAGACGCCCTTGGTGCGCCTGGGGTCTCCCGCGGCGATCGGAGCTCCGAGCGCCCCGAGAAGCTCCACCTCTGCGCGGTGCCAAAGTGGCTCGGAGTCGACGAGGAGCCCGTCCATGTCGAAGATCGCCGCCCTGAAGCGCCATGGCGTCGCCGCCTCGTCCACCTCGCCTCGGTCCTCGATCGCCGACATCGCTAGCGTGAGGCTACGGGAGCCGAGGGAGCTTGCGCGCGGGCTCCCTTCCGCCGTCCTCCCGGACCAGCTGCGAGCGACCCATCGAGGAGGTGGCCAATGCAGGCCGTCGTGATCGACCACGGAGAGCTGCGGTTCGAAGAACGCCCCGACCCGGTCCCCGGCGACACCGAGGTGCTCGTCGCAGTGCGGGCAGCGGGATTGAACGGCGCGGACATGCTCCAGCGCCGCGGGCACTACGCCGCGCCGGCGGGCTCACCCGCCGACATCCCCGGCCTCGAGCTCGCTGGCGAGGTGGCCGGCACCGGGCGACAGGTGACGGCCGCGCAGTGGGGCGATCGCGTCATGGCCCTCGTCGGCGGCGGCGCCCAGGCGACGATGGCCGTCGTCGACGAGAGCCATCTGCTCGCCGTGCCCGCTTCGGTCTCCTGGCCCGAGGCGGGGGGCTTTCCCGAGGTGTTCACCACTGCCTACGACGCGCTCTTCACTCGTTGCGGTCTCTCGGTCGGCGACCGCCTCCTCGTCACCGGCGCTGCGGGCGGCGTAGGCGCCGCCGCGGTCCAGCTCGGCACGGCGGCCGGAGCGACCGTCGTCGCGTCGGTACGCGACCCTGCTCGGCACGAGGAGGTCGCGTCCCTCGGGGCCCACGAGGTGATCGGCAGCGACGATCTCGCTGCCCACGGCCCCTACGACGTGGTCCTCGAGCTTGTCGGCACCCCCTCCCTCGTCCAAGCGGTCGAGGCCCTCTCGACCGGCGCGAGGATCGCCGTCGTCGGCGTCGGCGGCGGATCGCGCGTCGACCTGGACCTGTTGGCGCTCATGCGCAGCCGCTCGACGATCGGAGGTTCGACGCTCCGGTCTCGCAGCCGCGCCGAGAAGGCTGCCGTCACGGACGCGGTGCGCGCCCACGTCCTGCCGCTCCTCGCAGAGGGCCGGGTCCGCGTGCCGGTGTTGGCGACCTTCCCCCTTGTCGAGGCCCAGGCGGCCTACGCGCGGTTCACCGCAGGGAGCAAGCTCGGGAAGATCGTGCTGGTGTCCAACGACTGAGCGCCGCTGCCAAGGCACACGCGGCTCCGTTCCGAGGTGCAACAGCTAGGAGGAGCCCCCCTCCGTCCCTGAAGCGCCCGACGGTGCGGTGCTGGTCGAGCCCGACGGCGTGGTGCTCCCTGGGCTCGATGTCCGTGGTGTCGTCGGTGACGTCGCGGTCGACACGGACTGCGAGGTGCCCGACCCCCGGCTCGCTGTCGGCGACGCAGCGGCGTCCGCCGCCGCGGCCCCGGTGGAGGGTGTGGAAGGTGTAATTCCCGCCGAACCAGGTGTCGCCGAGTCCCCGGGCGCCTCGTCCTGCGCGTGCAGGAAGACGACGGTGAGCGACCCCGTCTTGGCCTCCTGCTGGACCTGCACCTCGGCGACGAACCCCGGCGGAAGGCCCCACGGGAGCGCACCCCCCGGTCGGGACGTCCCGGCGACCTGGACGACGTTCCCTCGGAAGAGGTAGGCGTCGCTCCCTGTGGTCATCGCGAAGGGCTGCGCCACCAGCGAGCCGACGAGCTGCACGGCATCGCCTG
>JAJYGM010000658.1 GCA_021785095.1 Actinomycetes bacterium | reverse complement strand
CGCCGCCTCCCGCCCGTGGGCGCGACCGAGCAACCCCCCGGTGGGGCCAACCTCGAGAGGGCGACCGTTCCACGTCGGACGGCGACCGATCCCGTCTCGCAGCACGCGCCCCTCCTGGGGGATGATCAAGGCGTGGAACAGCACGAGGTCGTCGTCGTCGGCGCGGGACTGGCCGGGCTCGCCTGCGCAGGTGCGCTCCAGCGCGCCGGGCGGCAAGTGGTGGTGCTCGAGGCCTCGGACGGGGTCGGAGGGCGCGTACGCACCGACTTCGTCGACGGCTACCAGCTCGACCGAGGTTTCCAGGCGCTCCCGGTCGCCTACCCCGCGGCGCGAGCGCTGCTCGACCTCCGCCGGCTCGAGCTCCAACCACTCTTCAGCGGTGCGCTCGTACGTCTCCGGGGGAGGTTCTGGCGCCTCGGGGACCCACGTCGCGAGCCTCGGGCGCTCCTCGACTCGCTCCGAGCACCGGTCGGCTCACCCCTCGACACGCTCGCCGCGCTCCGATGGGCGCTCACTCTGGCACGCGCCCCCCTCGACGAGCTCCTCCGTCGGCCGGAGCGCTCCGCACGCGCGGAGCTCGCGGCCGTCGGGCTCTCGGACCGGGCGGTCGAACACCTCTGGGGGCCCTTCTTCGCGAACGTGCTCCTCGACCCGGCGCTCGAGACCTCCTCGCGACTCCTCACGCTGGCCGCAGCGTCCTTCGTCCGGGGGGGCTCTGCCATCCCCGCCCGGGGCATGGGAGCAATCGCCGAGCAGCTTGCGTCGACGCTGGCGCCACGGACCGTGCGGCTCGGCCAGCGCGTGGTGGCCGTGGAGGGCCGGGCCGTCCGACTGGGGGAGGGCATCGAGCTGGCGGGGAGTGCTGTCGTCGTGGCGACCGACGGCGCGGCGGCAGCCACACTCCTTCCCGGCGCACTGGACACACCCGCGTCGGGGGTGAGCACACCGCCCTCGCGGCTGGACGCACCGGCCTCGGGGCTCGGCCCGCCGCCGTCGAGGCCGGGCCCGCCGCCATCGAGGGAGGTGACCTGCGCATACTTCAGCGCCCCCGCCTCCGCGATCCCGGTCTCCGAGCCGGCCATCCTGCTGGACGGCGACGGCGAGGGCCCCGCCTCGCTCGTTTTCGCACCCACCAACCTGAACCCTTTCGCCGCGCCTGCCGGACGGGCGCTCCTGTCCGCAACCGTTGTCGGGCCGACCGGCCCGGCGGGCGCGGACGACGACGTCCTCGCCCGAGCGATCGTCGCCCAGCTCCGTCGATGGTGGGGGGCTCGCGCCGATGAGCTGGTGCACCTACGGACCTACCGCATCCCGCACGCCCTGCCCGCTCAGCTGCCCGGCTCACTCGAACCCCTCGAGCGGCCGGTGGCCCTCGGAGAGGGCCGCTTCGTCTGCGGCGACCACCGCGACACCGCCTCGATCCAGGGGGCGCTGGCGAGCGGGCTCCGCGCGGCAAGCGCCGTTGCGGCCGCGACGTCAGCCGAGCCGGCTCCGGCGAGGGGGGCGCGGTGAGCATCACCGCGGTGGAGCCCGCTCCCAGCCTCCCGACGGTACGCAGCTCGGCTCGGCTCGCGCTCCAGACCGGCCTCCGGTCGTTGTTCGGCAAGGACGGCCCGCTCGCGCTACGTCTCTGGGACGGGACCGAGATCGGGCCGCCGACGGCCCCCGCTCGCGCGGTCATCCGCCACCCCCGGGCGGTGCACCGGCTGCTCTGGGCACCGGGGGAGCTCGGGCTCGCACGGGCGTACGTAGCAGGAGAGGTGGAACTCGAGGGTGACCTGTTTCGCCTCTTGTCACTGCGGGACAGCGTGCTCGGGCCGTCGCGACACCTCCGGCGGCGCGCGCTCCCGGGCCTCGCGCTCCTCGGGCTCGGAGCCCTCGCGCTCGCCGGCCTCGCCGGCCCGCCACCCGTGCCGCCCGAGGAGGCTCGTCTCGGCGGCCGACGGCACAGCCGGCGCCGTGACGCTGCAGCGATCTCCCATCACTACGACGACGACGAGGCCTTCTACCGGGTCTTCCTCGGGGAGACGATGGCCTACTCCTGCGCCTACTTCCCCTCTCCCGGCGCGACCCTCGACGAGGCCCAGCGCGCGAAGTGGGACCTCATCTGCACCAAGCTCGGCCTCCGCACAGGCGACCGCCTCCTCGACGTCGGCTGCGGCTGGGGCGGCCTCGCCTGTCACGCCGCCCGCCACTACGGCGCCCGGGTGGTCGGGGTGAGCGTGTCCGCTCCGCAGATCGCCCAGGCGCGAGCAGCCGCGCTGGCCGCCGGCGTTGCGGACGCCGTCGAGTTCCGCGTGCAGGACTACCGCGACGTCGACGACGGACCCTTCGACGCGATCTCGAGCGTCGGGATGTTCGAGCACGTCGGGCTCGGTCGACACCGGGTCTACCTCCGCAGCATCCACCGGCTCCTCCGACCGGAGGGGCGCCTCCTCAACCACGCGATCTCGCGCCCAGCCGGCCTCCCGGCCGCACTCCCCCGCCGCTCGTTCGTGGGGCGGTACGTCTTCCCGGACGGCGAGCTGCTCGAGGTGGGCGGTGTCGTCAGCGCGGCCCAGGAAGCCGGCTTCGAGGTGCGCGACGTCGAGTCCCTCCGGGAGCACTACGGCCGGACGCTGCGCACCTGGGTCGCAAATCTCGAGGCCGGTTTCGAGGAGGCGTGCCGGCTCGCCGGCGACACGCGGGCGCGCATCTGGCGGCTCTACATGGCCGGCGCGGCGCTCGCTTTCGAGGCGGGCCGTCTCTCGGTCCACCAGGTGCTCGCGGTGCGGCCGGGGCCGGGCGGGAGGAGCGGTATGCCGGCCACTCGTGCCGAGCTGCTCGGCTTCGGTCGTGGGGCGGCGGAGCCAGGCGGCGTCCATGCCAGCCGGGACCGCTCGCCCGACAGTCTGGCTGCGAGCCCCGGAGGTGGGGTATGACTGGCGCGACGACGCCCGGGACCGCCCAGGGGGGCCCCATGGCCCGGGCTCCCCAGGCACCGCCGCCGCGCACGCGGGCCGGCAGCCTGCAGGTCACGCGCGAGCGCCTCGGCGAGCGAGAGGCGATCGTGGTCCGGAGCGACCCCGCCCGTCGAGCAGGGGCGCTCACGCTCGGCGACGGTGCGCTGCTCCGCCACGCCGCCGACCGGGCCCTCGAAGAGCGCCTCGCGCTGGTCCTGCTCCTCTCCACGAGCGGTGCTGCGGTTGGGGACGGGGTCGGGGCGCTGCACGGTTGGGGACTCGGAGCGCGCGCCCTCGCGCGCTGCTCTGGAGTCGTCCCGGTGCTCGCCGGAGTCCTCGGGCCGGCGCTCTCGGGCCCGGCGCTGCTGCTCGGGCTCGCCGACATCGTCGTCTTCGCCCGGAGCGGCTTCGCCTACGTCACCGGGCCGAATGTCGTCGCCGAGGTCACGGGCGAGCACGTGGACGCCGAGACGCTCGGGGGTATCGATGTCCACGCTCGCCACAGCGGGGTTGCGACGCTCGAGGCAGCCGACCCCGCGGAGGTGGTGAGCGCTCTCGCCACGGTCCTCTCCTTCCTCCCCGACGACACCGACCACGCCCCGCCCCATCGCCGCACGGAGGATCCTCCCGACCGCCGAACCGAGCAGCTGCTCGAGCTGCTCCCGGCCACGCCGACCGGCGCGTATGACGTGCGGGACGTCGTAGCCGAGATCGTCGACGACGGCGAGCTCCTCGAGCTGCGCGCGCGCTGGGCGCCGCAGATCGTGACCGTGCTCGCCCGGGTGGGGGGGGCGCCCGTCGGTGTGGTCGCGAACCAGCCGCGGACGCTCGCGGGAACGCTGGACATCGAGGCCTCGCAGAAGGCCGCGCGCTTCGTCACCTTCTGCGACAGCTTCAACCTGCCGATCCTCACCCTCGTCGACACGCCGGGGTTCCTCCCGGGCAAGGACCTCGAGTGGCGGGGCATGATCCGCCACGGCGCAGAGCTCGCCTTCGCCTATGCGGAGGCGACCGTTCCCCGGCTCTGCCTCGTGCTGCGCAAGGCCTACGGTGGCGCGTACATCGTCATGGACTCCAAGGGCATGGGGAGCGACCTCACGCTCGCCTGGCCCGGCGCCGAGATCGCGGTCATGGGGGCACAGGGCGCGGTGCAGATCCTCCACCGGCGCGCCGGGCCGGCCGAGCGCGTCGAGCGGGAGGAGGCCTACCGGCAGACCTACCTCACCCCCTGGATCGCCGCCGAGCGCGGCCTGGTCGACGACGTCATCGACCCGGCAGACTCGCGGCGCGCGATCGTGCGCGGGCTCGAGGTGCTGCTCGCGAAGCGAGAGGTGATCCGGGCGCGCAAGCATCCGAACGGCCCGCTCTGAGCCGAGGGGCGAGGTGGCCGTCGGCCCCTGCTCGGCACATCTCGGCTCCGCGAAGGGGTTGGGGCCTGGCCCACCCGAGGACAGTTCAGAGCCATCCTCGAGGGAGGAGCAGCGGCCACCGACCCACTGGCGCCTCGAGCTGTGGAGTCGCTCCACCCGCCGACCTCCCCGCAGACGGGCTCACCGCTCCGGCCCCGCCATCCCCCGGGGCACTCCGGGCGGCGGTCAGCCGGTGTCGCCGAACAGCAGCTTCAGCCTTGCGCGTGGGTGACTCTGGAGCTTCAGAAGACGTGCCCCAGGTGCTACTCGACCGTCTTGCGACCGAGCGAGAGGACCTCGGCGATCTCGGGGTTGGAGGGCCTTTTGGCAGCAAGCTCGACGACG
>JAJYGM010000018.1 GCA_021785095.1 Actinomycetes bacterium | reverse complement strand
CGGCGCCCGCGCGCTCGCCTGCGAGGTCGAGGGCGGCATCGCCGTCCGGCGGCGCAAAGGTCGCCTCGTCACCGACTCCGGCACCCGGCCGGTCAAGTAGCCTGCTCGCCCGTGGACGAGGCAACGGGACTGGTTCGGGGCGGCGATCACGGCTCGTTCGTGGACTCCGATCCGCTCGTCGGCCGGATCGTGGTCTCGGCCGAGGAGATCGGGGCGCGGGTAGCGGAGCTCGGCGCGGAGATCTCGAAGGACTACTCTGGCCGCCCGCCGCTCCTCGTCGGCGTGCTGAAGGGCGCCTTCGTGTTCATGGCCGACCTCGCACGTGCGATCACGCTCCCGCTCGAGCTCGATTTCATGGCCGTCTCCTCCTACGGGGCGGCAACCAAGACGAGCGGCGTCGTTCGCATCGTGAAGGATCTCGACCTCGACCTCACGGGGCGCCACGTCATCGTCGTCGAGGACATCGTCGACAGCGGGCTCACGCTCGCGTACCTGCGAAAGAGCCTGCTCGCGCGTGGTCCGGAGTCGCTCGCCATCTGCACGCTCCTCCAGAAGTCCGGCCAACAGCGGACTGACTTCGACGTCGACTACGTCGGCTTCGAGATCCCGCCGGAGTTCGTCATCGGCTACGGGCTCGACGTGGCCGAGGAGTACCGGAACCTGCCCGACCTCCGCGTGTACCTCGCGGGGGAACCGGAGTGACGGTCGACCGCAGTCGCATCGAAGCCGCGGTTCGCGAGCTCATCGAGGCGATCGGCGAGGATCCCGAGCGCGACGGCCTCCTCCATACGCCGCAACGGATCGCCAACATGTACGAGGAGCTGTTCGGGGACGCGGGCGAGTCTCCCGACCGCTTCCTCACCGTCACGTTCGCGGCCGAGCACGACGAGATGGTGATGGTCCGCGACATCCCGTTCGCGTCGTTCTGCGAGCACCACCTCGTGCCCTTCCTCGGCAAGGCGCACGTCGCCTACATCCCTTCGACGAGCGGCCACATCACCGGGCTGTCCAAGCTGGCGCGAGTCGTCGACGGCTATGCGCGCCGGCTCCAGGTACAGGAGCGGATGACCTCACAGATCGCCGACGCCATCGAGCGGGTGCTCGATCCACGGGGGGTGCTCGTCGTGATCGAGGCCGAGCACCTCTGCATGTCGATGCGGGGCATCCGAAAGCCCGGAACGCTGACGGTGACCTCCGCCGTGCGCGGCTTGTTCCGCCACGACCCTGCGACGAGGGCAGAGGCCATGGCGTTCGTGCGCGGCCTCCGCTCTGTGCCTGCGTGAGCCTCTACGCTCACCTCGTGCGTCGCCTCGTGATGGGTGTCCTCAACGTGACGCCGGACTCGTTCTTCGACGGCGGCCGCCACCTCGAGCCCGGGGCCGCCGTGGCGTACGCGCGCGAGATGCTCGATGCCGGCGCGGACATCGTGGACGTCGGCGGGGAGTCCACCCGCCCGGGGGCAGGCCCGGTGCCGGCACCCGAGCAGCTGCGGCGCGTGCTGCCCGTCATCGAGGAGCTCGCGGGGGACCCGCGGGTGCGCGACGGGCAGGCCCGCATCTCGATCGACACCCGGGACCCCGTCGTCGCCTTTGCAGCCGTCGCGGCAGGCGCCGGCATGGTGAACGACGTGTCGGCATCCATCGAGCTGGCGGAGGTGGCGGCCGAGTCCGGCGCCGCCTACGTGGCCATGCACGCGAAGGGGACTCCCGCCGACATGCAGAGCGATCCGCGCTACGACGACGTCGTGAAGGAGGTCTCGGAGTTCCTCGCCGATCTCGCGTACCGCGCCGAAGCTGCCGGCGTCGAGGAGGTGTGGATCGACCCTGGCATCGGATTCGGCAAGACGGCGCACCACAACCTCGCGCTGCTCGGCTGCCTCGACCGGATCACCTCGCTCGGGTGGCCGGTGGTCGTGGGCACGAGCCGGAAGACGTTTCTCGGGAGGATCGCCGCAGGAGGGCCGGACTCCGTACCCCTTCCTCCCGCCGAGCGCTACGAAGGCTCGCTAGCCTCGGCCGTCTGGTCGATGGCAAAGGGGGCGGCGGCGGTGCGCGTGCACGACGTGGGGCCGACCGTCGAAGCCGCCCGCCTTCTCGCGGCCGCCGAGGAGGCGGCGAAGGCGGTCCTCACCTGATGAGGGGCCGCTGGGCGGCGGGTATCGTCCCGCGCAACTTCGCGTGGGTCATCAAGGACCGGTTGGCGGTGAGCGAACGTCCCGGTGGCTACGCCCGCAACCACCGCAAGGTGAGGCGGCAGGAGGAGCTCTTCTGGCTGCGGGCGCAGCACTTCGACCGGGTCGTGTCGCTCCTCGGTTCAACCCACAACCTGCACGCCTATGGCGAGCTCGGGCTGACCTGGTCGCACGTTCCGATGCCGGTCGGCGCCGAGGTGGCGCCCTCTCTCGTGTCCCTCTACCCCTCGCTCTACCAGTGGTTGCGTAGGGGGGAACGGATCATCATCCACGAGGACGAGCTCGGCGACCATCTCATGGGCGTGATCGCCGGCTACCTCCTGTGGAGCGCGCTCATCCCGGACGGACCGAGGGCGATCACGGCGACCGAGCAGCTGCTGAAGCGTCAGATGGGTGCAGCAGGGCGCCGGATCGTGGCCACCGCTCAGGAGCTGCCCGGGCCGGCCGAGCTGGAACCACCGCCTGCTGCGGCGAGCCACGGAGACAGCGCAACGTGACGGCTCGGGACAGGATCGAGGTGCGCGGCCTCCGCGTCCTCGGTCGACATGGCTTGCTCCCCGAAGAGCGCGAGCGACACCAACCATTCGAGGTGGACCTCGACATCGAGGCGGACCTCAGTGACGCCGCGCGCCGGGACGAGCTGTCGCTCACGGTCGACTACGGAGCCGTGATGCGCCGTGTCGCGGAGCTCGTGGCGTCGGAGAGCTTCCAGCTGCTCGAGCGGCTGGCCGACGCGATCGCGTCGGCGGTGCTCACCGAGGGCCCTCCGATCGAGGCGGTCACGGTGACGGTACGCAAGCTCCGTCCTCCGGTGCCCGTCGAGGTCGCCACGGTGGGTGTGACCGTCCGCCGCACGATCGGTTGATGCCGGCCTACATCGCCCTCGGCTCCAACCTCGGTGACCGGATGGGTCACCTTCGCACGGCCGTCGCGGGGCTCCGCCGGCTCGACCCGGACCTCGTCGTCTCCCCCGTGTACGAGACGGCTCCGGTAGGAGGACCGGAAGGCCAAGGCTCGTACCTCAACTGCGTGGTGCGCCTCGAGACGCGGCTCTCGCCTCATGAGCTCCTGGCGTTCGCACAGGCTCTCGAGTCCGACGCTCACCGCGTCCGCCTCGAACGCAACGGGCCTCGCACGCTCGATGTCGACCTGCTGCTCTTCGACGACCTCCGAATCGCCGACGAGGACCTCGAGATCCCACATCCGCGGATGTACGAGCGTGCCTTCGTGCTCGCTCCACTCGAGGACGTCGCGCCCCATCTCGTGCCGCCGGACTGGCGGCACGAGATTCCCAGCTCGTCGCGGGTCGATCCGGAAGTCCGGTCACTGGGTACACTCATCGAGTAGCTGAACACGACGGGCACCCCCTACAGGGGCTCGATTGGAAGCGAGGCTCAGATGAAGATCCGAATCATCGGCGCCGGTCGCGCCGGCCGCTCGTTCGAGCTGGCGCTCCGAGAAGTGGGCGTCGACGTTGATCTCCTGCCCGGCAGGTCTCCCCACCCCGCTCTCGCCTCTGGGGCTCACGGCGTCGACGCGGTGCTGCTCGCAGTGCCCGACCGCCACATCGCCGCCGTGGCCCGTTGCATTCGACCCGAGGTCGACTGCGCCCTCCTGCACTGCTCGGGCTCGCTCGGCCTCGATGTCCTCGAGCCCCACATGCGGCGCGGCTCCGTGCACCCGCTCGCCACTTTGCCCGATGCCGTCGTCGGATCGCTCCGGCTTCGTGGAGGGACGTTCTTCGCCGTGAGCGGCGACCAGAAGGCGACCGACCTCGCACTGGTGCTCGGCGGGCGGCCGATCGTGGTGGATGCCACTGACCGGGCCAGGTACCACGCGGCGGCCTGCGTCGCCTCCAACCACCTCGTCGCCCTGCTCGGTCAGGTGCAGCGGATGGCTGCCGATGCCGGACTCCCGCTCGAGGCCTTCCTCCCGCTCGCACGCGGCGCGCTCGACGACGTCACGATGCTCGGTCCGGCGCTGGCCCTCACCGGACCGGCGTCCCGAGGGGACGGGCCGACCATCGAAGCGCACCGCGAGGCCATCGATCCGAGCGAGCTCAGTGCCTACGACGCCGGTGTCGAGCTCGCCCGCCGCCTTGCGGCCGGGCGCGGAGAGTCCACGGCGCCACGCGCGGCTTCGTCACGGGCCGCCGCTTCGCCGGCTCCCGCTACCGCGCACGCCGTCAGCCGGAGCTGAGCCGCTGCAGCTCGTCTCGACCCGGAGCGAGTGGCGCTCGGTCCTCGAATCGGCACGCCGGGCCGGCCGTGTCGTCGGACTCGTGCCCACGATGGGGGCGCTCCACGACGGACACCTCTCGCTCCTGAGCGCCGCTCGTCAGAGCGCCGGCTTCGTGGCGATGACCCTGTTCGTGAACCCGCTCCAATTCGGCGAGGCAACCGATCTCGCGGCCTACCCACGAGATCTCGCCCGCGACCTCGATCTCGCCGAGCATGCCGGCGCCGATGCGGTCTTCACGCCGACGGTGAGGGAGATGTACCCCGTCGGCCGGCCGGAGACCCGGAT
>JAJYGM010000447.1 GCA_021785095.1 Actinomycetes bacterium | reverse complement strand
TCGGACGCGATCTGCTCGTAGCGGCGCCCTTCGGCCGAGGAGGCGACGAA
The DNA here is from genome assembly GCA_021785095.1 of Actinomycetes bacterium. Next base: position 4,673 of record JAJYGM010000447.1, on the reverse strand, counting down.
CTCCTGGTTCCACCCGTGGACGTGCGAGAGGTCCGCGAAACCGCCCTTCGTGAACGCGCGCAGCAGGTTCAGCGTGGCCGCCGCCTGGTGGTAGGCGGCCACGAGGCGGCCGGGGTCGGGGCGACGTGCAGAGGAGTCGAACGCCTCGTCGTTGACCATGTGCCCCCGGAACGCCTCCAGCTCGATCCCGCCGACTCGCTCGACCGGGGAGGTCCGGGGCTTCGCGAACTGGCCGGCGATGCGCCCGACCTTGACCACCGGCACGCCGGCGGCGTAGGTGAGCGTCACGGCCATCTGCAGGATCACCTTGAGCTTGTCCCTGATCGCGTCCGCACTGAACTCCCGGAACGACTCGGCGCAGTCGCCCGCCTGGAGCAGGAAGGCCTCGCCTCTCGAGACCGCGGCCAGCCCGGAGGTGAGGCGGCGGGCTTCGCTGGCGATGACCAGCGGGGGCAGTGCGGCAAGGGTCGCCTCCGCCTCCTTCAGCGCCTCGGCGTCCGGCCAGTCGGGCTGCTGCGCGGCCGGCAGCTGCCGCCAGGAGCTGGTGCGCCATTCCCCTTGGGATCCCCTGGCCCGCATCGTCTGCATGGGCACAGCGTAGGTCCCTCGCGAGGGGGTGCTCGCGTGTCTACGCTGCACCGATACCCCGTCAGTCACGTGCTCAGGGCGCGTTCGCGCCGACCGGGGGCCGGCCGCGGTCCCGCCCCGAGCGCGTCGGCCTGCTCGGAGGCACGTTCGACCCCCCGCACTGCGGGCACGTCGCCGTCGTCACCTCGTGCGTGCGGGCCCTGGACCTGGACCGGGTCCTCCTCGTCGTCGCGAACGAGCCGTGGCAGAAGGTCCCGCTGCGGTCGGTCACCCCCGCCGAGGACCGCTTCGCCATGGTCCAGGCCATGGCGCCGCTGGTGCCAGCTGCGGAGCCGTCGAGGATCGAGATCGATCGCGGCGGGCCCAGCTATACGGCGGACACGGTGGACCAGCTCAGATCCGATGCGGCTCGACGAGGCGCGAGCCTCGACCTCTACCTCATCGTCGGATCGGACCTCGTCGACGGCCTCGGCACCTGGCGGCGTGTCGAGGACCTCCGTGCTTCGGTCACCCTGGCGGTGGTGGCGCGCCCGCGCAGCGCCGCTCTGCTCCCCCCCGGCTGGAAGGCGGTCTACGTGGCCGACGACACGGTGGACGTGTCGAGCTCGGAGGTGCGTGAGCGGCTGGAGCAAGGACTGCCGGTCGAAGACCTGGTGCCGCCGGAGGTGATCCGTTGCATCCGCTCGCGCGGTCTGTACGCTGTCAACAGATGAGAGGGTCGGCCATGGGCACAGGCGAGGTGCTGGTCGCGTCGCAGGTGTCCGGGGCAGGTGGTGAGGAGCGACCGTCGCCGGACCGCCGCATGATCCGCCACGACCGACGCAAGGCCCGGCGCCTGCAGCTCTTGTACGCCCTCGGAGGCATCGCCGTGCTCGTGGCGTTCTTCGTCGCGACCGTCGTCGTCGTGGACATGGTCCGTTGACCCTCCCCGGGGCGGCGCTCGTCGCCGCAGCGGCGGCCGACGAGAAGCTGGGCAACGACACCGTCGTGCTCGCGATGGAAGAGGCGCTCGGTGTCGTGGACGCGTTCGTCGTGACGAGCGGGCGGAACGTGCGTCAGGTGCGCACCCTCGTCGAGGAGGTCGAGCCTCAGGTGAAGGCTCGAAACGGGCGTTCTCCACTCAGCGTCGAGGGGCTGCGGGACGCCGGCTGGGTGCTGATGGACTACGGCGATTTCGTCGTCCACGTCTTCTTGGAGGACGTCCGCTCCTTCTACGACCTCGAGCACCTCTGGATCGCCGCGCCGCGGGTGCGCTGGCGGGCGGAGGCGACGGGCTGAGGCGGCGGCCTGAGGCGGCGCGGACGCGGCGCGGACGCGGCGCGGAGGCGACCGGCTGGCGCGGCGCCACCTTCCTGCCCTCGGTCGACGCTTCGCCGTCAGGGGGTCGTGGTCGTCGTCGGCGTCGTGGTTGTGAGGAGCGATGCGTACTGCGACTCGTGCACGGCGATCGTCGTGGCCAGCGCGCCGGACTCCACCGGCACTTCGATGGGCCCACCTTCGATCTCGAAGGTCACCGCGGCGCCGGGCATGACCGAGTTCACCGTGTAGACGACCTGCGCGACGCCCAAGACCTCCTGAGTGCCCGAAAGTGTGAAGAAGTGTGTGTTGAAGTCGAGCGTCGCCGACTTCTTGGCGGTTGTCACGCTCGCGGAAAGGAGCCGGATGCCGGCGCCGAGCGTGGTCCGGATCTGGAGCGCCTGCTCTGCCGTCGTCGGGCCGGACAGGAGGGAGTGGATGATCGTCGCGAGCGTGGCGTCGCGGGGAACCACGCGGCCAGCCGGCTTGAGGCGCCCGCCGGCCGTCACGAAATAGACGTCGATCGGGATGCAGCCGCTCTTTGTGCACGGGCTGATCGTCGGCTGGGTGTGAGGGAGGCTGATGTGGGTGCCGCGTGTGGAGATGGGGCTGGCCGTGCGCTGCGTCGGGATGCCGCACGCGCTGAGCCCGAGCCCGCCCGCGGCGAGGGCGGCGAGCGCGGCGAGCGCGGCGGGCATGCTGCGCGTTCGAAAGGTGCGCCTCACCGTGCGCCGTTCCCGTCTGCGAGCTCGTCGTCGTCGGGCTCGGCAGGTTGGCCGGGGAGCTCGATCGTGAACCGCGCGCCGCCGCCCTCGGCCTCCTCTGCCCACACCTTGCCCCCGTGGAGCCGGACGTGCTCGGCGACGAGGGCGAGACCGAGCCCGGTGCCCGTGCCCGCTCCGCGCTGGAAGGCCGCGTTCCCACGGTAGAAACGCTCGAAGACCTTCGTCCGCTCGGTGGGCGGGAGCCCGGGGCCGCTGTCTTCGACCGAGACCCGCACCGAATGGCCCCGGCTGCCGCTGCCGTTGCCCGGCGTCACGCGCACCGCCGTGGCGCCGCCCCCGTACAGCGAAGCGTTCTCGAGAAGGTTCGACATGACCCGTTCGAACCGCCGCTTGTCCACCCAGAGGTGGGTGCCGCTCACCGCTGGGTCGACCTCCACCGTCGGTGGCGGGGTGTCGATCGGCAGCGAGCGGTGGACAGCGGCGACGGCACGTCGGACGAGCTCGGCGGGGTCGACCTCCTCGAGCGAGATCTCGGCCGAGCCGGTGTCCGACCGCGAGATCTCGAGGAGGTCGCCGACCATCCGCTGGAACCTCCGGACGTCGGCGGAGAGGAGCTCCAAGGCGCGCCGCGCGGGCGGGCTCAGCGACTCCACCTGGCCCTCGAGCACCCCGAGGCTCGCGGCCACCGTGGTGAGGGGGGAACGCAGCTCGTGGCTCACGTCGGAGGTGAAGCGCGCCTCTCGCTCGATGCGCTCCTGGAGCTGGTCGACCATCCGGTTGAACGAGCTCGTGAGCGCGGCGAGGTCCGGGTCGCCTCCCGTCGAGCCGAGCCGCGTGTCGAGCTCACCACCCGCGATGGCGACCGCCGCACGCGACACGCCGGTCAGCGGCCGGAGCGAGCGGCCGCTCGCCCACCTGCCGAGCGCAGCCCCGAGCGCGGTGGTCACGATGCCGGCGACGAAGAGGCCGAGCGCGAAGACATTCAAGGTGTGGGCGAGGTCCCCGACGTTGAAGACCTCGAAGTACGCGCCGTGGATCGACTTGATCGGGATGCCGATCGCGATCTGCGGGCTGCCGTGGAGGGTGTAGGTCTGCGAGGCTGCGGTCGAGTGGTCGATGACCATCGAGCGCAACGAGACCGGGATGTCGTCTTGTGTCACGTCGAATGTCCGCTCGTACCATGTCCCGCGTTCTTCGAGGAGCGAGTGCGAGCTCGGTGTGGTGACCTTTGTGAGGGTCTGGACGATTGTGGCTGTCGCGGCGACGCGCTGAGCCACGGTTGTGGCGTTCTCGAACGCGAGGCGGAAGTCTGCGCTGTCGCTGTCGCTGACGAGGACGTGGCGAGTCGTGACGTAGCTCAGCGCGCCCATGCTCGCCGACAGCAAGAGCGCGCCAAGGGCGAACATCACCGTGACCCGTGCCCTCAGTCCGAGGCGGGTCCACAGGGGGGCGGAACGCGCCTTGCGGCGGAGCTCAGGGCACAAGCTTGTAGCCCATGCCCCGGACGGTGAGGATGTGGCGGGGGAAGGCAGGGTCGGGCTCGACCTTCGTCCGGAGCCGGCGGATGTGGACGTCGACGAGGCGCCCGTCGCCGAAGTAGTCGTAGCCCCAGACCCGGTCGAGGAGCTGCTCGCGGCTGAGCACCTTGTTCGGGCTGGACGCGAGCTCGCACAGGAGCCGGAACTCGGTCTTCGTGCAGTGGACCTCGGTGCCGTCCTTGTGCCGCAGCGCGCCTTCTTCGGGGACGAGCTCGAGGTCGCCGAACGCGAGCACGGTCGGTTCGTCGTCGACGGGCCGCACTCGCCGGAGGAGCGCGCGGATCCGCGCGCCCAGCTCCTTGGTCACGAACGGCTTGGTCACGTAGTCGTCTGCCCCCGCCTCGAGCCCGGCCACCACGTCGTGGGTGTCGGACCGGGCGGTGACGATGATGATCGGCACCGCGCTCTGGCGCCGCAGCGCCCGGCAGCACTCGAAGCCGTCCATGCCCGGGAGCATGAGGTCGATGAGCGCCACGTCGGCGGGATGGCCGGAGAAATGCTCCAGCCCCTCTTCTCCGTTGGCCGT
>JAJYGM010000410.1 GCA_021785095.1 Actinomycetes bacterium | reverse complement strand
TTCCGCGAACGAGCAGGTCATGCACTCCCTGCAGTACGCCTACCGCGACCGCCGAGCACGCAAGGGCGACTTCCGCCAGCTCTGGATCCAGCGCATCAATGCCGCCGCTCGCCTGAACGGCACGTCGTACAGCCGATTCATCGCCGGTCTGCACCGTGAGGGGATCGAGGTCGACCGCAAGATCCTGGCCGACCTAGCCGTCCGCGATCCGCAGGCCTTCTCCATCCTCGTGAAGGCCGCCGTCGGCGACAGCGAGGCGGGTTCCAAGGCGAGCTCGGCCTCTCCGGAGGCGAGCTCCTGAATCGACAGGACCTCGGCGCGCGCCATCAGCGTGTGCAACGGCTCCGGCGCCTGATCCACCGAGCCAGCGTGCGATCGGCCGAGGGCGCCTTCGTGGCCGAAGGCGTGAAGGTCGTCTCAGCCGCGCTCGAGGCCGGGGTCCCCGTGGAGAGCGTGTATGTGGCGGCCGAAGGCCGTGACGTACCCGCCATCGTCGACATAGCTGAACGCGCGCTGGCAGCCGGCGCACGGGTCTTCGACCTCGGGCCGGGGGTCATGTCCCGGGTCGCCGACACGGTCACGCCGCAGGCGGTCTGCGCCGTCATCGGCGACATCGCCAGCCCGCTGGAGCGCCTGGTCGGGCGAAGGCCCGATGAGGACGATGCCGACCGTGCCGACGGCCGCCTGCTGCTCGTCTGCGTCGACGTGCGCGATCCCGGCAACCTCGGCTCGCTGGTCCGCTCGGCTTCGGGCGCCGGGGCGGACGGAGTCGTCTGCTGCGAAGGCACGGCCGACCCGTTCGGCCCGAAGACGGTCCGCTCGAGCGCGGGCGCGATCTTCGCGATCCCAGTCGCAGTTGCAGGCGCGCCCGAAGAGATCCTGCGGGCTGCTCGGAGTGGGGGCTTCCGCCTGGTCGCCACAACCGCGCACGAGGGCACCGACTACGCCGTCGCCAACCTGACGGGAGACGTCTGCCTCGTGCTCGGGAACGAGGCGTCCGGTCTTCCGGAGTCGCTCCTCGGGCTCGTCGACGAGCGCGTGACCATTCCGATGACGGCTGGCACCGAGTCGCTCAACGTGGCGATGACGGGCACAGTCCTGTGTTTCGAGATCGCACGGCGCCGCCGCCTAGCATGACCGACCGGATGGCCGGCGAGGATCAACCCTTCACGAGCGCCGAGCTCGGTGAGATCGAAGCCGAGGCGCGCGCCGCGATCGAGGCAGCATCGAGCCTGCCGGCACTCGACGCCGCTGAGAGGGACGCTCTCGGGAAGCGGTCGCGCTTCTCCGGGCTGTACCGCGAGCTCGGCCGGATCTCGCCTGACGGGCGCAAGTCGGCCGGACAGGTGCTTCACGAGTTGCGCCGCCGCCTCGAGGACATGGCCGACAGCCGCCGAGCCGAGCTCGAAGCGCTCGAGCGTGCCGAGCGCATGGCGGCCGACCACCTCGATCTGTCCGAGGTCCTCCCGGGCGAGCTGGCTGGGCACCTGCACCTCGTGACGGAGGTGCGTGAGCAGCTCGAGGACGTGTTCGTCGGCATGGGCTACGAGATCGCCGAGGGCCCCGAGGTGGAGACGGACTGGTACAACTTCCAAGCTCTCAACATCCCGCTCGACCATCCGGCTCGGAGCTCGGTCGACACCTTCTTCCTCGAGCTGGCCGGAAGCGAGGACGCGCGGTACCTGCTCCGTACTCACACCTCTCCGGTGCAGATCCACCTCCTCGAGCGAGGCGAGCTCCCCATCTACGCCGTCGTGCCCGGGCGGGTCTACCGCAGAGACACGCCTGATGCCACGCACCTGCCCGTCTTCCACCAGCTGGAGGGGCTCGTGATCGATCACGGCATCACATTCGGCGATCTCGCCGGCACGATCGACACGTTCGTGCACGCGATCTTCGGGGAGCAGGTCTCGACACGCCTCCGCCCGGCGTACTTCCCCTTCACGGAGCCGTCCGCCGAGTTCGAGATGACGTGCCAGATCTGTGGCGGCAGCGGCTGCCGCACATGCTCAATGACCGGATGGATCGAGCTCGGTGGCTGCGGCATGGTGCATCCGGCCGTGCTCGAGGCGACCGGTGTCGATCCGGAGGAGTGGACTGGCTTCGCGTTCGGCTTCGGCGTGGACCGGCTCGCCATCATGCGACACGGGATCTCGGACATGCGGGCGTTCGTCGAGAACGACGTACGCTTCTTGCGGCAGTTCGCATGAAAGGCCAACTCAGGACGCTGCCGAGCAGCAGCGGGGGATCCGACAGGGCGGCGCCATGAGGGCACCCTTGTCATGGTTGCGGGCGCTGACGCCGTTGTCAGCAGAAGCAGGCGATCGCTCCTCGGTCGTGGAGCTCGCATCCGAGCTCGATTCGCTCGGCCTCGTGGTCGAGCGAACCGAGTGGGTCGGGGAAGGGCTGAGCGACGTCGTCCTCGCCCGGGTGCTCGAGGTCGCGCCCATCAAAGGCGCCGACCGGATCCGACGGGTCGTCGTCGACCGCGGCGGCGGTGAGACCACTGAGGTCGTCTGCGGAGCGTGGAACTTCGAGGCGGGAGACGTGGTCGTGCTGGCTCCGGTCGGAAGCGTCCTTCCCGGCGACTTCCGCATGGAGCGCCGCAAGATGAAGGGCGTCGTCTCGAACGGGATGCTCTGCTCGGGGCGTGAGCTGCGCCTGAGCGAGGACCACGAGGGGATCCTCGTCTTGGCACGCCCGGGCTCCGAGGCGCCTCACGTCCCGGGCTTCACGCTCGGGACACCTCTGAGCGACCACCTCGGCATGAGCCTCGACGTGGTGTTCGACCTCGCGATCGAGCCGAACCGACCGGACTGCCTGTCGATGCTCGGCATCGCCCGGGACCTCGCGGCGCACTACGGCCTGCCGTTGCACACGCCCGAGCCGCGGGTGACAGAGGGCGAGCGCCCCGCGGTCGATCTGGCGACGATCGAGATCGACGCGCCCGAGCTGTGCCAGCGCCTCCTCGGCCGGGTGCTCACCGGCATCCGCCCCGCACCGTCGCCGCTCGTGGTCCAGCGACGGCTCATCCTTGCCGGCATGCGCCCGATCAACCACGTCGTCGACGCTTCGAACTATGTGATGCTCGAGCTCGGGCAGCCGAACCACCCATACGACCTCGCTCTCCTCGGGGGCGGTGGCCTGCGGGTGCGGGCGGCGCACCCCGGGGAGACGATCGTGACGCTCGACGGCGCGACCCGCATCCTCGGTGGCCGGGAACGCCGCGACGACGACCTGCTTGCTGGCCTCGACGGCCTGATCTGCAGCGCCAACGATGTGCCCGTCGGCATCGCCGGCGTCATGGGAGGCCACTCGAGTGAGATCAGCGAGGGCACTGGTCAGGTGCTGCTCGAGGTGGCGCGCTTCTCGGCGCTGGCCGTCGGCCGCACCTCGCGGCACGTCGGGCTTCGAACGGAGGCATCCATCCGTTTCGAGCGGGGAGTCGATCCCGAAGGGATGGAGCGAGCGGCCGACCGGTTCTGCGAGCTCGTCGTCGACGCCGCGGTCGCCGCGGGCGTCGAGCCCCCGGTTGTCGCGCGTGGTCTCGTGGAGGCCAACCCACGCCCGTTTGAGCGGACGAACCTCACGTTCCGACCGCCTCGCGTGAACGCGTTGCTCGGGCTGTCACTCTCCGCCGAGCAGATGATGGACCTGCTCCGGCCGATCGGTTACGAGATCACGGACACCCGCGAGGATGCCGACGGCGACACCAGGCCCGCAGATGGCGCCGGGGTCGAGCAGGTGCCGGTCATCGTCCCCTCCTTCCGGCCGGACGTGACCCGCGAGGTGGATGTGATCGAGGACGTCGCCCGCACCTACGGCTACCGGCGCATCCCGAAGAGCGACCGGCGATCGCCCTACGTCGGGAAGCTCGACGAGCTCCAGCGGCTTCGCCGCCGGGTCCGCCGGGTGCTGGCGGGCCTCGGCGCACACGAGGCGTGGACGAGCTCCATCGTCGATCCCGCGGAGCAGCAGCTTGCCGGCGTCACACGGTCGCTGATCCCGCTCTCCAACCCGATGGTGGCCGAGGAGTCGGTGATGCGCGGCGGCCTCCTCGCCGGCCTGCTTACGGCCCTTCGTCACAACGCCGGCCACCGGAACCCTTGGATTCGCCTCTTCGAGGTGGGCGACGTCTTCGGCCTCGCCGGCGGCTTTGAGCTCGTGACCGCGCCGGAGGAAGGGGAGCGTGTCGCACTGGTGCTGGCGCGACAGAACGACGACGCGGGCGCGGCCGTGAACGCATGGCGGGTGGTTGCCGATGCCGTCGGCCTGGAGGGCATCGAGGTGACCCAGGACTCCGACGGCACAGAGAACCTCGGCGGACTGCACCGCGCGCGCTCCGGCCTCCTCGTGGTCGCTAGTCCCGACACTCTCGCCGGGGTGCCCCACGAGCCCGGCGAACTGGCTCCCGGCACCGTCCTCGGAGCTGTCGGCGAGGTCGACCCCGACGTGCTCGCCGCGTTCGGCGTGCCGCACGACCGAGTCGGCTGGCTGGAGCTCCACCTCGACCGTCTTGTCGGGGCGCCCCGTCGAGCCGAGCTCGCGCGACCGGTCAGCCGTTACCCCTCGAGCGACATCGACCTTGCGTTCAGCGTCGACGAGTCGGTGCCGGCGCGTCAGGTCGAGGCGGTGATCCGGACCGCAGCGGGCGACCTCTGCGAGCGGCTCGAGCTGTTCGACGTGTACCGCGGCGCCGGCGTGCCGGAAGGGCGGCGGTCGCTGGCGTTCCGACTCAGGCTGGTGGCTCTCGACCGGACCTTGACGGATGCCGAGGTGGCGGAGGTCCGCCGGCGTTGCGTCGACTCGGTGCAAGCGGCGCTCCCGGCGACCCTCCGTTAGACACCCTTAGACAGCCGGTCGGCCACGGTCGTCCCCGCGGCCTGCTCGGCCCGCTGGAGCTTCGAGCCGGGCGATCTCGTACAACAGGAGCTCGTCGATGTCATCGGGCTCTCCGAGCTCTCCGAGCTCGTCGAGCTGTTCGACCTCATCGAGCAGCGCCTCGAGCCGAGGCCCGAGGTAAGAGCGAAGCCGCTGCAGCACCACCGGCGAGAGGTCGCCCAGAACTCGTCCGTAGACCATCCGCACCGGGTCGATGCCCGGAGTGGTGCAGAGCTCGTCGAGCGCCTGGCAGCAGCGTTCGATGACCTTGTCCTCGGCGAAGGGGCTCATGACGGCGTCGCTCAGGTAGTCGGCGAGCTCGTCGAAGAGGATCTCATCGGTGAGGTCCTCGCCATAGATCCGGACGAGGTCGAGAAACGTGCACTCGAAATCCGCTCCGAGGTGCGCTCGTAGGACGTTCGTTGAGATCGGCGTCATGGCCGGGATGCCTCCGCGTCGGGGGAACAGTCAAAGGGCGTTGATGCCGAGATGACATGAAACCAGATGAGATACTACGCCAGCCGGAAGTGCGCGAAACCTCGGGGCGACCCTCCCGGCCCCATGCCCGGCAGCCGGGCCAAGGTCGAGGGGCCGGCTTGGATAGGCTGCGCCGGTGCCTTCCGTGTTTCCCGCGGAGCCGCGCCGCCGGCTCGCTCTTGCCGGCCTCGCCGTCCCGATCCTCGGTCTGATGGGACTGTTCGCCTGGGCGGGCTCGACATCGCGAGGCGGTGACCCGACAGCCCTCGTGCAATCGTTCATCTCGTCGTACAACGCCGGGGACTGCAGCGCCATGATGCCGAAGCTCTACATACCGGCGGGCGGACTCCCGAGCACGACCTGTCGGGAGCTGCGCCGCCCGGACCGCCATCACTTCCTCGCCTGCAGCGTGAGCGGCCCGAGCCCAGCGGCGGGGACGAGTGCCCCGAGCCTTCCGTCCGGATATGCCGACGAGCAGGTCTTGCTCGCCCGCTGCGAGGGGATTTCTGTCTATTTCTACGTTGCCACCGAGAACTCGAGCGGCACGGCGAGGATCGTGGGAGTCGGACAGGCTCCGTAGGCGAAGGCGGAGGTCAGCGGGTCAGCCGAGGCAGGCGACGGCGACCACGGGTGTCACTCGAACGCCCGACGTGGCGTCGCCGGAGATCGTCGCATCCCCGAGACCTCGGACGGAGCCGTCCGCACCCGCCAGGACGTAGCCCTTCCCGCTCGAGGTGGCTGCGATGCCGATGATCCTCGCCGAGGCGTCGGTCGCACTGCCGATGTCCTGAGCAGTCCCGAACGGGCGAACTGTGCCGTCGGCACAGGCGAGCCAATAACCGTCCGGCGACCCTGCCGTCGCGATCGCGACCACCGGGGCGGGGAGGGGCTCGTCTCGGAGACAGCCGTCGTAGCGCGCATCCCCGAAGTCGTAGACGGTGCCGTCTGCCGTGACGAAGAAGTAACCCTCGCCGGTCGGCGTGATCGAGAAGCCGACGACGGGATGTTCGAGCGGATAGCTGCGGGCGGACCCGAAGTCCTCCGCCGAACCGAAGCAGTAGAGCGCGCCGTCGCCTCCGGCGAGCCAGTAACCCTTGCCGTCGGGCGCGGCGGCCATCGCCACCACCGGGTGGTCCAACGAAGCGCCTGTCGCGGCCCCGAAGAACCGCGCAGAGCCGAACGTCAGGACGGAGCCGTCGCCCCCACAGAGGAAGTAACCACCAGGGATGACGGCGGCGGCCACGATCGGCTGCCCGAGCAGGCTGTCCGAGGCATCCCCTGCGAAGGCACAGCTGCCGAAGGTGAACACCTTGCCGTCTCCGCAGGTGAGAAGGTAACCGCTCGTGACGGCCGTCTGGGCGGGCGCATTCGAGCGTGCTGTCTTGGACTTGCCAGGGGTGGTCGTCTTCGGCATGGTGCGGCTGCTATCCCCTCGCTGTACCGCCCCTCGGCTTACTAGTACGCCGGTCAGTTTAGACCGGCAAGCACACGTGACGTCGGATCGCGGCCCGGGTCACCCCATCGCGGTCCCTCACTCGCCGTGGCCGGCCTCCTCGAACTTCTCCCGGACGGTCTCCCTCCGCTGCTGGATCTCGCGATAGGTGATCGAACGCGTGTCGAGCGACAGGCCGAGCGAGGCGCGCAGCCCGTCGAGGTCCACAGGTGTCGACTGGACGTCGACACCGACCTCTTCCGCGATCTGGGCGGCGTGGTGCTGGGCGAAGTAGGCGGCGATGACGGCGACCTCGGCGAGGAGGTCGATCTCCGGTGCCATGGTCGCCACCGCACCGTCGAGGAAGAGGAGGTCCTTCACGAACAGCATGAGCTCTTTCGGCATCTTGACCCCGTAGGAGAGCAGCTGACGCGTGAGGTCCCGTATCTGCGCAGTCAACTCCTCTGCGGACAAAAGTGTGATGTCCTGTGCCGGGCGGTCGAGCCCGAGGTCCCGGATGACCTGCTCCGTGTCGGCGTCCGGCGGTAGGGCGCCGAGCCCACGGAGAGCCTCGATCTGACTAGGCAGGTCGTTCGTCGTGCCCCCCACGAGGAGCCGGAGGAAGGCGCGCCGCTGAGGCTCGTCGAGCCGTCCGGTGATCCCGTGATCGAGCAGGGCCACGCGCCCTCCGGACTGCACGAAGAGGTTCCCGCCGTGCAGATCGCCGTGGAACACGCCGTACAGCAGTGCGCCTTCGAGCAGCGCGATCGTGAGCCCGCGCAGCACCTCCTGCGTGGCGATGCCGGCCTCGCGCATGGCCTCGACGTCGCCCCATGAGTAACCCGAGAGGCATTCCATGACGAGCATGCGCCGGGTCACGAGCGTCCGGTGTGGCCGCGGCACGACGATCGAGCGCTGGTTCGTCATCGCGAGCACGCGACCGATGGCGAGCATGCTGTCGGCCTCGAGGCGGAAGTCGAGCTCCTCGACGATCGTCTGCGCGAACAGCTCGATCAGCGCCGGCGGGTTGGCGAGAGCCGACACGGGGATCCGTCCGACGAGGAGGGGGGCGATGAAGCTCATCACGGCGAGGTCGTGCCGCACGAGCGAGGCGACGTCCCGCCGTTGCACCTTGACCACGACCTCCTCACCGGTGCGCAGCACGGCACGGTGGACCTGCGCGATCGAAGCGGCGGCGATCGGCTCGCGCTCGAACGACGCGAACGTCTCCTCGAGCGGGCCGGCCAGCTCCGCCTCGAGAGTGGCCCGGACGACGTCGAAGTGCTCGGCCGGCACCCGGTCGCGCAAGAGGCGGAACTGCGACACCACCTCCTCGGGGAAGATCCCCTCGCCGGAGGACAGGATCTGGCCCAACTTGATGTAGGTGGGGCCGAGGCGCTGGAAGCTCAGGCGCAGGCGTGTCGACAGCATGCTCCGGGAGAGCTCACGCCCTTTGCGCCGGTCGAAGAGGTACCAGAAGCCGAACGCCGTGCCGAGGGTGCGGGTCACACGCCAGATGCGGGGCAAGGGCGGCACGCGTCGGCGCCGGATCAGCCCGGGCAGCTCACGGTGGACGCGGTCTCGCAACGAATCGACGTTGTGCCGCCACGCCAGGTCATGAGGGTCGACCACCCATGGGCCTTCGTCGCTGAAGGAGAAGAGCTCGAGATCCGGGGACTGCACGGGCTCGGGCGCTCAGATGCTCGACAGCACGATCGTCCCGTTGTGCCCGCCGAAGCCGAAGCTGTTCGAAAGCACGACGCCGCCCTCGAAGGCAGCCGGCGCGCCGGTGACGACGTCGAGGTGGATCTCGGGGTCCAGGTCCTCCAACCCGACGGTCGGGGGGATCTGGCCGCGGTCGATGGTGAGGGCGGCGGCAACGCCTTCGATCGCGCCCGCCGCGCCGAGCGAGTGCCCGGTGACACCTTTGAGGCTCGTGACCGGCGGGGTCGGGGAGCCGAAGAGCTTCTCGACAGCCTCGGCTTCGGCCAGGTCGTTGAGCGGTGTGGAGGTTCCGTGTGCGTTGATGTGCCGGACGTCCTTGGCCACGATGCCGGCGTCTTCGAGGGCGAGCTCCATGCAGGCGAGGGCGCCCGCGCCACCGGGTGACGGCGCCGTGATGTGGTGGGCGTCTGCCGTCGAGGCGGCGCCGAGCACCTCCGCGTAGATCCGTGCGCCGCGGCGCGTCGCGTGCTCGAGATCCTCCAAGACGAGCGCGCCGCCGCCCTCGCCCATGACGAACCCGTCACGACGGCGGTCGAAGGGACGGGACTCTCCGGAGCTCGACAGCGCCGTCATGTTCCGAAACGCGGCCAGCGCGACCGGTGTGATCGCCGCCTCGGCGCCCCCGCTCATCACGACGTCGCAGCGACCGGACGCCACGATCCGATAAGCGGCACCGATGGACTGGGTGCCGGCTGCGCACGCCGTGACGATCGTCTCGCAGGGTCCCCGCCAACCGAAGCGCATCGAGATCGCCGCCGCACCGGCGTTCGCCATCAACATCGGCACGAGGAAGGGCGACACCCGGCGCGGGCCCTTCTCGAGCAGGACCTGGATCTGGTCCTCGAGTGTCTGGAGGCCGCCGACTCCGGTCCCGAACACGACGCCGGCCCGAGCCGGATCGGCGTCGAGCTCGCCGGCGTCGTCGAGCGCCATCTGAGCAGCCGCGACGGAGAACTGTTGGAAGCGGTCTGCCCGGCGTGCCTGCTTGACGTCGAACCATGGGCTCGGGTCGAAGTCGTGCACCCGGCGCTCACCGTCAGGTGCCGGCCCGTTCAACCCTTCGAAGAATGCGTCGAGCCCGATCCCGGCACACGACACGATGCCGAGGCCCGTGACGACGACCCGGCGCCGACCCCGGCGCTCGAACTGCATCAGCCTCTCCTCAGAGCTTGGAGGTGACGAGGTCGAAGGCCTGGCCGATCGTCTCGACGCCCTCGAGCTCGCTCTCTTCCACCGTGATGTCGAACGCCTCCTCGAGCGCCATCACGAGCTCGACCACCTCCAGGCTGTCCGCCTCGAGATCGTCTGAGAAACGTGCGCCCGGCGTGATCTTCTCCTCCGGTACCTGGAGCACTTCGACCGCACAGCTCTTGAACTTGTCGAAGGCAGCTTCGTTGTCCACGTCGATCACCTTTCGTGTCGGATGTTGTCAGTGTCCCATCCCGAGACCGCCGTCAACGGGAATCACCGCCCCGGTCACGTACGCTGCCTCGTCGGCCGCCAACCAGGCTACGGCGCTCGCGACCTCCTCCGGTGCGGCTGCGCGGCGCATCGGCACCATCGCCGTCAGCGCCGCGATCCGCTCCTCACCGAGGGCGGAGGTCATGTCGGTCGCCACGACTCCCGGTGCGACCACGTTCACGGTGATGTTGCGCTCCGCAAGCTCGCGGGCGAGCGACCGCGCGAACCCGATGAGGCCGGCCTTCGAGGCGGCATAGTTCGTCTGGCCAGCCGACCCGAGATAGGCGACCACCGACGAGATCAGGATGATGCGCCCGTGGCGGCCACGGAGCATGCGGGCCGAGGCACGTTTCGTCGCGCGGAACGCCGCGGTCAGGTTCGTCTCGAGGACGCGCTGCCACTTCTCCTCCGACATTCGGAGAAGCAGCGTGTCATCGGTGATGCCAGCTGAGCAGACGAGCACTTCGACGTTGCCGAGGTTCGCCTCCACCTCGGCGAAGGCACGGTCGACGTCGCCCGGCAAAGCCACGTCGCACTCGATCGGGAGGATCGGTACGGTGCCATCCGGACCGTCGAGGTCTTCGAGCGGCGAGGTTCGCCACGTGACGGCCACCTGGTAGCCCTCAACCTGCAGTCGGCGGGCGCAGGCCAAGCCGATGCCTTTCGATCCCCCTGTGACGAAGGCAATGCGGCCGTCGCTCATCGACCCCAGCGGACGACCGCGCTCGCCCAGGTCATGCCCGCTCCGAACCCCGAGAACAGGATGAGGTCGCCATCGCTCAGGCGCCCCGCATCGGCGGCGTCCGAAAGCGCGAGCGGGATCGAGGCGGACGAGGTGTTGCCTGTCCGGTCGAGCACGAGGGCGGCCCGCTCGGGTGGGATGCCGAGGCGTTGCAGCATGGCGTCGATGATCCGCACGTTTGCCTGGTGGGGCACGAAGAGAGCGATCCGGTCGCCGGTGAGCTCGGCGTCAGCGAGCACCTTGGCGGCCGAGTCGACCGTGACGCGTACCGCCTTGCGGAAGACCTCCTTGCCCTCCATCTTCAGGTAGCCGCCATGCTCGCAGTACAGGATCGGCAGCAGGGACCCGTCGAGCCCGAGGTCGCTAGCGAGCATGAGCGGCTCGGCGTCTTCATGGTGCTCGAGGACGACGGCGCCGGCGCCATCGCCGAAGAGCACGGCCGTACCGCGATCCTCCATGTCCGTGATGACTGACAGGGTGTCCGCGCCGATGACGAGCGCGCGCTCGAAGCCGATCCTCGCCCCCAGCATCGCGTCGGCCGTCACGAGCGCGTACACGTAGCCGGCACACGCCGCGTTGAGGTCGAAGGCGGCTCCGGAACACCCGAGCTGTGCGTGCACCGTGGAAGATGTCGCAGGGACCGCCTTGTCGGGTGTCGTCGTCGAGAGGATGAGGAGGTCGATGTCACTTGGCTCCAACCCTGCCTTCGTGACCGCGGCCGCGCCGGCTTCGACGGCCAAGCTGCTCGTCATCCCCCCGAAGCGCCGCTCCCGGATGCCGGTCCGCTCGACGATCCACTCGTCGGTCGTGTCCAGACGGGCCTCGAACTCGGCATTTGTGACCACCTTCTCGGGAAGGGCTGTGCCCCACCCGGTGATGACCGATCCGCTCACTTTGCTCCTTCCTCGAGCCGTTGCTCCGGGACCGCCCGCAACCAGGCGACGGGCTGGCCGGACGTGACGCGTTCGCCAGGCAACACCAGGATGCCTTCCACGGACCCGGCGAACGCGGACCGGATCTCTGTGCCGCCTACCCGTCCGACGAGCGCACCGACGTCGATCGACACCGCTGCCCGGTCGACGGACTGCCCCGGAGTGAGCGATTCGAGTCCCGAAGCCGGCTCGAAGAGCCCTGCGGCGGAAGAGAGGATGAGCCGCTCGTCCATGTGGAAGCGCTCTCCCGTGCGCTGGTCGACGGCCGCCTGCATCGGCGGCGACTCGCCGGCCAGCACCTCCACGAGCCGTTGAAGGTCGTCGGGCGTGGTGACGGAGACCGCGATGGTGTCCGGTGTCGGCAGGAGCCGGCGGGCGAGGCCGGTGAGAACACCACCGGGCCCGAGCTCCACGAAGGTCTGCGTTCCTATTGCGATCAGCTGGTCGATCGTCTGTCGCCAGCGCACGGGGCTGCACAGCTGGGCCGAGAGGAGACGTGGCCAGTCGCTCGAGCTCGAGTGAGGCCGGGCGTCCACGTTCGCGACGACGACCGGCTCGGGGGAGCGGAAGCCGACGTCTGCGAGCGCCTTGCGCAGGCGCTCGCGGGCCGAGGACATGAGGGGTGTGTGGAAGGCGCCGCCGACCGGGATCGGGAGCACCTTCTTCGCCCCGAGCTCCTTCGCGAGGCGCCCGGCCTCGGCGACCGCCTCCTCGCTGCCGGCGATGACGACCTGCCCGGGCGCGTTGTAGTTGGCGACCCACACGTCGCCTTCCGCGCGCAGGCAGGCCGCTTCCACGCCGTCGTCGTCGAGCCCCATGACGGCGGCCATCGTGCCCGGAGATTCCTCGGCGGCCGCCTGCATCGCGGCGCCGCGCTCGGCGACGAGGTGGAGCCCGGACTCGAGGTCGATGGCGCCCGATGCGACGAGGGCGCTGTACTCCCCGAGGCTGTGGCCCGCGCAGACGCCCGGCTCGAGGCCGACGCGTTCGGCGGCGTCGAGCACGATGAGGCTCATGACGAACGTGGCGAGCTGTGCGTTGTCGGTTCGCTTGAGCGTCGGCTGGTCGGCTTCCAGCACCAGGCCGACGACGTCACGCCCCGTGATGTCTGCTGCCTGCTCCACCAGCTCGAACGACGGGTGGTCCTGCCAGGGCGCGCCCATGCCGGGCCGTTGAGACCCTTGCCCGGGAAACGTGAACGCCAGCACCCTTACCTCCCCTCGTGGACTACGACTTGGCCGGTTTGATCCGAAAGCTGGCCGGATGGTTACGCGCGACCGTGGACCGGCGCGAGCCTATGGGGAGCGAAGTCGATCCTTGCCCGCAGCGGGAAGTGATCCGAGTCGCCCACCTTCAACGCCTCACCACCGAGTGTCGCGACCTGCCTCGTCACGAGGAGGTGGTCGAGCTGGGCCACTGGGCACCACGACGGCCAGGTGCGTGCCACGGCGGCTCGCCGCCAGCCCGGCATGGCGAGCTCGATCGGCGGACCGAAGAAATTCATGTCGCCGCCGATGACTGCCGGAGTGTCGTGGCGGGGCAACGCGCGGTACAGCTTGCGATGATGGCGCGGCGACCCGTGAGTGAAGTGGGCCATGTGCGCCGCGACGACGCAGAGGCCGCTCTCGAGGGTCACGGCGAGTGCGGACCGGAAGGTGTAGTCACGTTTCAGCTTGCCGAGCTCGATCGCCTCCGAGCTGACGATGGGCTGGCGGGCGAGGATCGCCATGCCCCACGTCCCGGGCTCGTACCCGGCCTCGTCGCGTATGGGGCCGTGCAGGTAGGAACCGACCCGCAGCGACCGTCGTGAGCGCGGGTAGGGCCGTGTCGGCTCCCAGCCCGCATCGGGCGGGGCGGGGATCTCCCGGCGGATCCGCCAGGCACGCGACATCGGCAGCTCCATCCGGTGCTCGAAGCCGGCACCGGCGCAGATCTCCTCCGCCTGGCTCGGCCCGTTGAGCGGGGCAAAGACCTCCTGGAGGATGAGGATGTCGGCCTCGAGCGCGCGGCAGGCACCGACCACGTCGAAACGCCGCCCGTACCCGTTCACCCCAGCGTGCAGGTTCCAAGTTGCGACGACGACTGGCGCGCTTGCTGAGCTGTCCATGAAGCAAGCGAGATTAGGAGAACCTGTGCCCGGAGCGGGAGTCGAACCCGCACGCCCTCTCGGACAGCGGCTTTTGAGGCCGCCGCGTCTACCATTCCGCCATCCGGGCCCGATAGCACGAGCGTAGCCTGCACACCGTGCGACGGACCGGAGCCCAGCCCGCCGGCGCCGCCGCGCGACCGACGCACGGACGCCTGCGACCAGGTGAGCTGGCCGAGGTCGCCGTCCTCGGTGACCTCGGCCTCGTCCTCGAGGTCATCGGGTGGTTCATCCCACTCGGGAGCATCTTCCAAGCTCTTGCGATCCTCCCGTTCGCAGTGCTCTCGTCGCGTCATCGCCTGCGGGCGGGCGTCATCGCCGTCCTCGCGGCGTCGTCTGTCGGATTCATCGTCGGCGGGATCGGGATCGTTCTGCAGACGTTCCTCGCCGGTACGGTCGGCATCTCGATCGGCACGACGTACCGGCGAGGATGGACCCCGCTCGCCTCCCTGCTCGCCACAATCGTGGTCGCCGGGTTCCCGATCGCGGCCGTCACCGACCTCATCGACTGGATCTCGCCGGGTTTCCGCAAGCTGAGCTTCGCCCAGGTGCACATCATCGTTCGCGACGCCGCACGGACCTTGGACGGGCTCGGCGAAGCGCGGATGGCTCATTCGTTGAGCACGGCGTACGACTGGGCCTTCGCTCACTGGTGGATCTCGATTCCTGCTGCGGAGCTGCTCGCGATCACCGTGGTGGCGTTGATCTGCCTGCGGCTCCGCGTCTTCCTCGGGATGGTGACGGCCACCGCTCTCTCGCCCTACACCGGCGGAGTTGCCGAGCGCGAAGAGGACGCAGAGATGCCGGTCGTGCCAGTGCCGGCGCGGATCGAGGACGTGCGCTACCGCTATGCCGGGAGCGACGTCGACGCCCTGGTCGGAGCGAGCCTCGTCGTCGAACCGGGTCGGCTGATCGCTGTCGTGGGCCCGAACGGCTCGGGGAAGTCGACCCTCGTGCGTGTCCTGACAGGGCGCCTCGAGCCCTCTGCAGGGCGGGTGGTGCGCGCCGGGCGTCCCGGCTACGGCGAGCTTCACGGCACGGCGACGGTGTTCCAACGGCCCGAGAGCCAGGTGCTCGGCGTACGAGTTCGCGACGACCTGTGGTGGGGGATGCCTGTGCAGGATCGCGGCGACCCGGGGCCGCTCCTCGCGATGGTCGGCCTCGAGGGCATGGAGGATCGGGAGAGCTCGACGCTGTCGGGAGGCCAGCTGCAACGCCTCGCCATCGCGGCCGCGTTGGCGCGTCGCCCGAGCCTGCTCGTCTCGGACGAGTCCACAGCCATGGTCGACCGGGAGGGTCGCGACGAGGTCGTGGCGCTTCTTGACCGCCTCCGCCTCGAAGGCCTCGCCGTCGTCCACGTCACGCACCGTCTCTCCGAGACCGCCGTCGCCGACGTGGTCGAGCAGATGCGTGACGGCCGGATCGTGGCGAGCGGCCCACCCCGAGCGGACTCGACCATACGAGGAGCACCCGAGTTGCGCGCGACGGTGGCGGGTGAGCAGGTGAACGCCGAGCAGCCGCCGCTCGTCCGGCTACGAGGCATCGGGTACGTCTACGCCGACGGCACGCCGTGGGCGCACCGGGCCCTCGCGGGGGTGGATCTCGACCTCCGGCGCGGGGAAGGACTCGTCGTGACCGGCGCGAACGGCTCCGGCAAGACGACCCTGGCCTGGCTGCTCGGTGGGCTGATGGCGCCGACGGAGGGCCTCGCCCTCATCGGGACCGAGCCGATGAGGGCACAGGCGATCGACTCCGCCCCGGCGCGGGTCGGGGTCGCCTTCCAGCACGCAAGACTCCAGCTCTTGAAGCCGACGGTCTTGAAGGACGTCATGATCGGCGGTGACGAGGAAGCGGCAAGAGAAGCACTCGCAGCGGTTGCGCTCGACCCCGACGACATCGGACCTCGCCGGGTGGACGACCTCTCCGGTGGGGAACAGCGGCGGGTCGCGCTGGCCGGGCTCCTCGTCCGGCGCCCGGAGCTGCTCGTGCTCGACGAGCCGTACGCCGGTCTCGACGACGAGGCGCGCCTCGCACTTGCACAGGTGCTCCACCACCTTCGGCTCGAGTACGGCATCGCGACCGTCGTGGTGTCCCACGACCTCGACAACGCCGAGACGCTCGGTGCACGGCTCGTGCACCTCGACGCAGGTCGCATCGTCCTCGAGGAGGTGCTGGCCTCGTGAGCAGGGCACCGACCGATCGCGGAATCCGCCGCGGCCGGCAGTTGGCAGACCTGCACGTCTTCCGCTACGTGCCTGGTACGAGCTTTGTCCACCGGACGTGGGCGGGGACCAAGATCCTCGTGATCGCGATCCTCTCCACCGGTGTCATCCTCTGGCCGACCTGGCGTGCAGCCGGGCTGGCCGGCGCGCTGGTCCTGACCGCGTTCCTCGCGGCCCGGCTTCCCGGGGGCATCGCCCCGCGGATCCCGCGCTGGATCTGGATCTTCTTCGTGATCGGTTTCGTCTTGGCGCTCGCCTCGGGTGGAAAGCCCGATGCCAGCCTGGGCGGACTCAAGGTTGGTCTCGCGGGTGTGGAGGTCTGGGCACGCTTCCTCGTGCTTGGGTTCGAAGTTCTGGCGCTGGCAGGCCTCGTCAGCTGGACGACACCGCTCGCAGACCTGGCGCCGGCGCTCGGCAGGCTCGGTGCACCTGTCCGGAAGCTCAGGGTCCCGGTCGACGAAGTCGTCGGTGCGATCGCCCTCGGGATCCGTTGCCTGCCCCTCCTGCTCGACGAGTTCCGAGTGCTGAACGCCGCCCGGCGCACCCGCAGACCCGAACCTCTCACGACGCTGAAGGACAAGGCCGATGCACTCGAAGACACGCTCTTCACAGCCCTCGCGAGCTCGCTCCGGCGATCGAGGGAGCTGGCCGAGGCCATCGAGGCCCGAGGAGGCGTGCCGAGCCCCGTCGCCGAAACGCACCCCTTCACGCGACTCGACCTCACCGTCCTCGCCCTCTGCACGGCTGCCGTGGTGGGGATGGCGCTGCTGCGCTGAGCTCGCCTCGGGGGACCGTACACTTCCGCCGTGGATCAGCAGTCGCTCGAGCGTCGGCTCACCGAGGTTCACCAGCGGCTCGTCAAGGCACGTCAGGAGCTTGCGATCATCGAGGAGCAGCTCCTCGTCTTCACCGAGACCGCCGACGAGGCCCGGCTCCGGGCGCTCGTCTCCGAGACACCGCTCGCCAATCACGAGTGGCAGGAGGCACGCCGCCACGAGGAGGCGATGATGCGGGGGCGTGACACCGCGAAAGCCCGGGTTGGCGAGCTGGAAAGAGCACAGGACGAGCTCCTGAATAAGCTCGTAGTCTGAAGCTTCCCGGGACGAGCTTCCCTGAACGAAGGAGCAGAGATTGGGCAGGACCGTCGTCATCGCCGAGGATGAAGCGATCGTGCGTCTCGATCTGCGCGAGATCCTCGAGGAGAACGGATTCGAGGTAGTGGGCGAGACCGGTCGCGGCGACGAGGCGGTCGCGCTCGCGAAGGAGCACGAACCCGACCTCGTCATCCTCGACATCAAGATGCCGGGCCTCGACGGGCTGTCGGCGGCGAAGGAGATCAACGCAGCCCGCCGCTCCGCGGTGCTGATCCTCACGGCCTTCAGCCAGCGCAACTTGATCGAGGAAGCGCGCGACGCCGGTGCGCTCGCCTACCTCGTGAAGCCGTTCCAGCAGGAGGAGCTGCTCCCGGCGATCGAGGTGGCACTCGGCCGTTTCGCCGAGATGCAAGCGATGGAGGCCGAGAACGCCGCCTTGACCGACGACAAGCGCAGCCTCGAGGAGCAACTCGAGACACGCCGCTGGGTCGACCGCGCGAAGGGCAAGCTCATGGACGACCACCAGCTCTCCGAGTCCGAGGCGTTCGGGTTCATCCAGCAGACGGCCATGAACCAGCGCACCACGATGCGCGAAGTGGCGAAGGCGGTCGTGGAAGGCTCGATCGCTCCCGAGACCAGCTGACCCGCTCGGCGCGGGAGCTCAGACGACGTAGAGCTGTCGGCTGATCGCCGGCCCGAAGGCGACTCGGGCGCCATCGACGTCGAGGGTGAGCGTGCCGTCGGGACCCTTTGAGAGCACCGTCGCTCTCACACCTGGGAGGAAGCCGCTCGCGCTCAGATACGCGAGCGACTCTGCGTCGACCTCGACCTGCTCGGTGATGCGCGCGAGGCGCACGGTCGCACCCTCCGGCATCTCGGCGAGAGGGTGCTGGTCGTCCTCGACCGGCGGCCCGCCGGGGATCGGGTTGCCGTGGGGGCACGTCGACGGGTTGCCCAATATCTCGACGAAACGTGCCTCCACCTCGTCCGAGATCACGTGCTCCCACCGGCCGGCTTCGAGGTGCGCCTTCTCCCAGGGCAGCCCGACGACGTCGACGAGGAAGCGCTCGGCCAGGCGGTGCTTGCGCACAACGCTCTCCGCTCTCTCACGCCCGAGTGTCGTGAGCTCGACTCCTCGGCCCTTGCGCTCGAGGTAGCCCTCGGCCTCGAGCCGGTGGACCATCTCGGAGACGGACTGCGGGCTGTGGCCGAGCCGCTCCACGAGGCGTGCCTGGATCACGGGAACCCCCTCCTCGCCGAGGGCGTGGATGGTCTCGAGGTACTCCTCGAGCGGGGGATGGAATCCGTCGGGCGGCACCGGCCCGATCGTACCTACCATGGGCGTCGTGGCCCCCTATCTCCTTCTCGACGGGCACTCGCTCTCGTTTCGAGCGTGGTTCGCTCTGAAGGACGCCAACCTCGTCACCTCGTCGGGGCAGGAGACGGCTGCGGTCTACGGTTTTGCAGGGATGCTCGGGCGTCTGCTCGAGGATCACTCACCGGCCGGCATGGCCGTGGCATTCGACCGGAGCGAGCCGACGTTCCGCGACGACATCGCCGATGACTACAAGGCCGGCAGGACGGCGGCCCCTGCAACCTTCCACGACCAGATCAGCCTGATACGCCGCATGGTCGAGCTCATGGGAATCCCCGTCCTCGAGCTCCCCGGCTATGAAGCCGACGACGTCCTCGCGACCCTGGCCACCCATCTCGACCGAGCCGGCGAAGACGTCATCGTCGTGACGGGCGACCGGGACACCTACCAGCTCGTCCACGACCCCCACGTCCGGGTCCTCTACAACCGCCGTGGTGTCACCGACTACGTCCTCTACGACGAGGCCGGGATCGAGGAGCGGACCGGGGTGAGACCTGACGACTACCCGTTCTTCGCCGCCCTTCGTGGTGACCCGTCCGACAACCTGCCCGGCGTGCCCGGAGTCGGCGAGAAGACCGCCGCCAAGCTCGTCAACACCTATCGCGACATCGAGTCCCTGTTCGCCCACCTCGACGATCTCAGCCCGAAGCTGCACCAGGCTCTCGCCGAGAGCGAGGAGCGAGTGCGGCGCAACTTGCGGCTCACCCCGCTCGTGCGCGACGTCCCGATCGCCTACGAGCTCGAGGACCTCCGTCTCGGCGGTTCGGACCGCGACGAGCTCAACCAGCTGTTCAACCTGCTCGAGATCCGGGCGCCGCGTGAACGCATACTGAAAGCGCTCGACCGTCTCGAGCACGGGGGTGCAGGCATCGAGGCGGAAGGACCGGTTCGCGCCGTCTTCGTCGAGCCCGGTCAGCTCGACGTGGAGGACCTGTCCGACGCCGTCCGGGCGATCGATGCGCTCGCGGAGCTGGATGCGACCGATGGCGGCATCGCGATCGAGCCGGAGTGGGAGGGCGCGCCCGGCCGCTCGGCGATCGTCGGATTGGGCCTCTGCCGCGTCGAGCACCCCGAGCGGGTGCTGTTCCTACGAGCAGCGCTGATGAAGGAGGTGCATGACGAGCTCGCCGCCGTGCTCGGCGGCAGGGAGGACGGGCTCGTTCGTCTCGTCGCGATTCACGCCAAGGAGCTGATGCGGGCCCTCATCCCCCTCGGATTCAACCTCGGAGGCCTCGATCTCGATCTCGCTGTCGCGAGCTACCTCGCCGACCCGAGCGGGACTCCGATCAAGCTCGACTCCCTCGCCGAACAGGCGGGCGCCCCGGTCATGGCCGAGGGGACGCAGCTCGGGTTCGACGTGTCCGGCACGGTCGCACCAGAAGGGCAGCCGGCTTCTGTCGCGCGGCGTACCGGCGAGCGGACGGCACTCGTCGCCGCGATGGCTCGGCCTGTGCGCGACTCCGTTGCTGCCGCTGGTGCCGAGGAGCTCTACTCGATGATCGAGCGTCCGCTCATCGGAGTCCTGGCTCGGATGGAGATCGCCGGCATCGCCGTCGATCGTGCCCGGCTGGAGCAGATCAACGACGAGCTCACGACGGAGGCGAACCGGCTCGAGGAAGAGGTCTGGAACCTCGCGGGCGAGAAATTCACCGTCAACTCGACGAAGCAGCTGCGCCACATCCTCTTCGAGGTGCTCGAGCTCACGCCGCAGAAGAGGACGAAGACCGGCTTCTCGACGGACGCACAGAGCCTGGAGCGCCTGCGCGGCGCCCACCCGATCATCGGGACACTGCTCTCCTACCGTGAGGTGGAGAAGCTGCGCTCGACCTACGGCACCGGCCTCCTCGGAGAGATCGCACCCGACGGCCGGATCCATGCGTCGTTCAACCAGACGGTCGCTCGCACCGGGCGCCTGTCGTCGGACCAGCCGAACCTGCACAACATCCCGGCGCGCACCGTGCTCGGCCGCCAGTTCCGGGAGGCGTTCGTGCCCGCACCTGGGTACGAGCTCCTCGTGGCGGACTACGACCAGATCGAACTGCGTGTCATCGCCCACCTGGCGGAGGATCCCGGGCTCATCGAGGCATTCGGATCGGGGCAGGACATCCACAGCACGACGGCACAGCGTGTGTTCGGCGTCGACGCGACCGGGGTCACGCCGACAATGCGCGCCAGGGCGAAGATGGTGTCGTACGGGCTCGCGTATGGCATGGAGGCCTACGGGCTGTCTCAACGCCTGTCCGTCCCGGTCGACGAGGCGGCCGCGATCCTCGCCCAGTACTTCGAGGCCTTCCCGAACGTGAAGGCCTACATGAATCGCACGGTGGCGGAGGCGCGCGAACGGGGGTACACGGAGACTCTCTTCGGACGGCGTCGCTATCTGCCGGATCTGTACTCCTCGAACTTCCAGGTACGCCAAGCGGCCGAACGGCAGGCGATGAACGCCGGCATTCAGGGCCTCGCCGCCGACATCTTCAAGGTCGCGCTCGTGCGCCTCGATGCGGCGCTGGCGGCCCAAGGGCTGAGGAGCCGGATCATTCTTCAGGTCCACGACGAGATCCTCGTGGAGACCCTGCTCGAGGAGTCAAACGTCGTGGCGGAGCTCACCGACGAGGTGATGCGATCAGCCGCCGAGCTGTCGGTCCCGCTCGCGGTGCACGTCGCTCGCGGCCCGAGCTGGGCTGCGGCCAAGGAGCAGGGTGTGGCGACGGGTGCTCTCGATGCAGGCGACGACCTCGGGGACGAGGTGCTCGCGGATCTCGTATAGCCTGGTCGGAGCAATGTCCGTCTCCCACCGCGCGCCGTCGCGCCCGGTGGCCGATCCCTGTCAGAGAGCGACCTAATTCGATGTCCGTAACGACCCCGACCACTTCGACCCCGGAGGACCCGCAGCGCTTCGGTTCCTTCGACGCCATGGGGACCTACATCCCGCTGCAGATCACCGAGGACGACCTCGGCGATCTCTCCCTCGAAGAGGCCATCGACCGCACCATCCACCCCTTCGACGACGGCGACATCGTGAAGGGCACAGTGGTGAAGATCGACAAGGACGAGGTCCTGCTCGACATCGGCTTCAAATCCGAGGGCGTCATCCCGGCGCGGGAGCTGTCGATCCGGCACGACCTCGACCCGCACGAG
>JAJYGM010000339.1 GCA_021785095.1 Actinomycetes bacterium | reverse complement strand
ACCACGCCTACCTGTACTTCCGGGTCCCGGACGTGAAGAAGCCCGGGCCGATTGGGACCCGGGCCGCTTGCAGGACCCCCGGTTCGTATGGGGTCACATCATGTTCATGTGGAGGTGGCGGGAGTCGAACCCGCGTCCCCCGGTGTTTCAGTGGGACTTCTCCGAGCGCAGCCGGCGATCAGTCTCGGAACCCACCTCGCCACCGGCACCGGGCGGGCTCCCAGCTGACTGAAGTGTCCCAGGGCGAAGTGTCAGCGACCTCGCTCAGGTGAGCCCTACGAGATGATGCCCGCATCCGACCCGTAGGGCTGGGGCCGGGCGGACATTGCCGCTATTTAGGCGGCAAGCGCAAGCTGTGGCTTGGCGTTTGTGTTTGGTTCCGGCTCTTTAACGTGGCTCCGGAGACCACGGCTCGCTTCTCCCACTTCGACGACCGGAGTCGAAGCCTGTCACCCCCTTGGTTGGTTGATCAGGGTCTAACACTCTACCGGACGCCGTCGGGTCTCTCCCTCCCGGGTCCCGGCGTCCGGACCCGATCACGACGGCGAACTGGCAGGCAGATCGCGTCGAAAGCGGCGCGGTCTGCCTGCCCGTTGCACGGCGGCCGGCTCCTCCGACCCACCTGCGGAGTCCCGTCCGCGGTGGCCCGGGAGGGCCGCCGCGCTAGCGCGCCTCGTACTCCTTCACGCTGCGAGCCGTCTCCCGTGCGGCGTCCCGAGCGGCGATGGCATGGCGCTTGTCGTAGAGCCGCCGCCCACGGGCGAGCCCGATCTCGACCTTCGCCCGTCCGTCCTTGAAGTAGATCGACAGCGGCACGAGCGTGAGCGACTTCTGCGACACCTGCCCCGCCAGCTCGTCGATCTCGGCGCGGTGCAGCAGGAGCTTTCGCGGCCGGTCCGGTTCGAAACGCCCATATCCGGACGCATACTCGTACGGCGCCACATGCGCCCCCACGAGCCACGCCTCCCCGTCGTCGATCCGCGCATAGGCGTCCTGGAGCGACACCTGCCCAGCCCGCAGCGACTTCACCTCGGCACCGCGCAGCGCGATCCCGCACTCGAAGATCTCGAGGATCTCGTAGTCGTGCCGCGCGCGCCGGTTCTGGGCGACGCGCCGGATGCCCCGCTCGGCATCGGCGCGGGCCCGTGCGCTGGAGCTCTTCTTCTTCGGCACGGCGTTGAACGCTACCGTGGCTCCGATGCCCTCCCTGGTCGCAGGCGGTCTCAGAGACGATTCCGTGCTCCGCCTCGAGGCGCGCCATCTCTACGAGATGGCTGCCCACTGCCTCACCTGCTATCCCGAGGAAGGATGCGGCCTCCTCGTCGGAGACCCCACGACCGGCACGGTCACCGAGGTGCACCCGACCGAGAACGTGGCGCACTCGGCCCAGGTCTACAGCGTCGATCCGAAGGCCTACCTGCGTGTCGACCGGGCGGCAGAGGATGCCGGCCGCGCCATCATCGGCGTCTTCCACTCTCACACCCACACCGATCCCTGGCCGTCTCCGACAGACGTGGAGGAGGCGATGGGACCCCTCAAAGACCCAACTTGGCACTATCTCCTCGTGTCGCTCCGCCACGAGCTGCCATCCACTCGTTCGTACCGCATCCAGGACGGGAACATCTCCGAAGAGCCCGTGGTTGTGCTTGGTCAGTAGAATCTGACCAAACCGGTCAACAATCGGAGGCATCGTGTCCGTTGAAGTTCGCATACCTACCGTGCTGCGCTCCGCCTCAGCCGGCCAGGCCGTCGTGTCGGTCGATGGCTCGACCATCGGCGAGGTCCTTGGCATGCTGCAGGACGCCTACCCGGGTGTGCGAGGGCAGTTGTTGACGGACGAGGGGAGGCTGCACCGTTTCGTCAACGTGTACGTGAACGACGACGACGTGCGCTACCTCGACAAGCTCGACACCAAGGTCAACGACGGTGACGTCGTGTCGATCCTCCCGGCGGTCGCCGGAGGCTGACCGGAGCGACATGGCCGTCTATCCGAGCATCCTCGACCTGATCGGGAACACCCCGCTCGTCGACGTCTCCGTTCTCAGCCCCAACCCGCAGGCTCAGATCCTCGTCAAGCTCGAGGGCCAGAACCCCGGTGGGTCCGTGAAGGACCGGCCGGCGCTCGCCATGATCGAGGACGCCGAGAAGCAAGGACTCCTCTCGCCCGGCGCCACGCTCATCGAGCCGTCGTCCGGCAACACCGGGATCGGCCTCGCCATGGTCTGCAGGGTGAAGGGCTACCACCTGAAGGTCGTCCTGCCCTCGAACGTCTCCGTCGAGCGCCGCCAGCTCCTCGAGCTCTGGGGCGCCGAGATCATCGAGTCGCCCGGCGCGGAGGGCTCGAACGGGGCCGTCCGCCTCGCGCGCCGGATCGCGGCCGAGCACCCCGAGTGGGTCTTCCTCTACCAGTACGGCAACCCGGCGAACCCGCTGGCGCACTACGAGGGGACCGGGCCGGAGATCTTCCGCGACTGCCCCGAGATCACGCATCTCGTCGCCGGCCTCGGCACGAGCGGCACGCTCCTCGGCGTCGGGACGTACCTCAAAGAGCACAAGCCCGACGTGCAGATCTGGGCTGTCGAGCCTCCGTCGGGAGAGATGGTCGACGGCCTCAGGAATTTCGACGACGGCTACATCCCGCCCATCTTCCTCGATGGCGGGGGCGAGCACCTTCTCGACCGCAAGACGGTCGTCGGGCCGAGAGACTCCATCCTCTGGACCCGGCACCTGGCCGATGTCGGCATCTTCGCAGGCCTGTCGACCGGTGCGGCGATGGCCGGCGCCGTCAAGTGCGCCTCGGCGATCGATTCCGGCGTGATCGTGTTCGTCTCGGCGGACGGCGGCTGGAAGTACCTGTCCACGAACGCCTGGACCGGCGATCTCGACGATGTCGTGGAGCGGGCGAAGTCGCTCATCTACTTCTGACGCCTACTCCTGAGCCCCTTGGCGCGGCTGCCCGGGCCTGCTCGTGGGCATGATGTAACCCGTGGGACAGCTTGCCGGGACGAGCGAGAGTGACGAGCGTCCGATCGGCGTGTTCGACAGTGGCTTCGGAGGGCTGACGGTCGCGCGGTCGCTCATCGACCTGCTCCCTCACGAGCATCTCGTTTACGTCGGCGACACCGGGCGCTACCCCTACGGTCCACGCCCGGCTCACGAGGTGCTGGGATTCGCCACCGAGATCGGCGACCATCTCACGACCGCGGTCGGGTGCAAGATGCTCGTGGTCGCCTGCAACACGGCGGCATCGGTGGCCATGACGGCCCTCACCGAACGGTCAGGCGTGCCGGTCGTCGGCGTTCTCGAGCCGGGCATGCGGGCCGCAGCCAAAGCGAGTAGGAACGGTCGCGTCGGCATCATCGGAACGGTGGGCACCATCGGGTCCGGCGCCTACCAGGAGCTCGCTCGGGCCATGGCGCCGGAGGTCGAGGTCACATGCGCCGCCTGCCCCGGCTTCGTCGAGTTCGTGGAACGGGGCGAGACAGACGGCGACCAGGTCCACGTGCTCGCCGAGCGGCTGCTCGCTCCTCTCCGCGAAGCCGAAGTGGACACGGTGCTCCTCGGGTGCACGCACTATCCGTACCTCGCGAGGACGATCGGCGACGTGATGGGCCGCGATGTCGTCCTCGTCTCCTCCGCCGACGAGACGGCCTTCGACGTGCGGGCGCTGATCGACCGGCTCGGGATCGGGCGGCCCTCGACGGCTCCGGCCCCCCGGCACCGCTGGCTCTCCTCCGGCGACGTGGACTGGTTCGTCGAGATGGGTCAACGGCTCCTCGGGCCCGAGCTCGACTCCGCCGAAACACTCGACCTGTCACCGCCCCCGACTTCACCCCCCGACGGGCGTGGTAAGCCTCAGGCATGACCTCCACCGCGTCCGCGCGCCGTGACGGCCGCGCCCCCGACGAGCTGCGGCCTGTCTCGTTCGAGCGGGACTTCACCGAATTCGCCGCCGGTTCGATGCTGGTGCGCATGGGCCGTACAGCGGTCCTCTGCACTGCCTCGGTCGACGAGGACGTGCCGCGGTGGATGCGCGGCACAGGCAAGGGATGGGTGACTGCGGAGTACTCGTTGCTGCCTGGGTCCTCAACGGAACGTGTGAGCCGTGAGGCGGCGAGGGGACGTCAGTCCGGCCGGACCCACGAGATCCAGCGCCTGATCGGCCGGTCGCTCCGCGCCGTGTGCGACCTGCTGGCGCTCGGTGAGCGCCAGATCGTGCTCGACTGCGACGTCCTGCAAGCCGACGGAGGCACCCGCACGGCGTCGATCACCGGCGCCTACCTTGCGCTGCACGACGCCTGCAGCCGGCTCGTCGCAAAGGGGGCGATCCCCAGGCATCCGCTGACGGACCACTGCGCAGCCGTGTCGGTCGGTGTGGTCGGAGCCACCTCGGTGCTCGACCTCGACTACTCGGAGGATTCGACCGCCGAAGTGGACATGAACCTCGTGATGACGGGGTCGGGCCGTTTCGTCGAGGTGCAGGGAACGGCCGAAGGCATCGCCTTCACCCGTTCGGAGCTGGACGAGATGCTCCGGCTCGGTGAGCTCGGCATCAAGCAGCTCCACGCCCTCCAGGCGGAGATGGTGTCGGTCCCGCCGGAACCGCGGCCGGCACTGTGACGGGCGAGGCCGAGGTAGAGCTCGTCCTCGCCACCGCGAACCCGGACAAGGCGGCGGAGGTGCGCGACATCCTCTGCTCCGTGCTCGGTGCCGGGATCGTTCTCCACGGCCGTCCCGCAGACGTGCCCGAG
>JAJYGM010000214.1 GCA_021785095.1 Actinomycetes bacterium | reverse complement strand
CATCAAGAGATAACGCTGGTATCTTCGCTACATGGCACGAGTTGGCTTCGGCACCGGTTATGACCCCAAGGCGGACGCTCGCCAGATGGCGCAGTGGATGAAGACCGCAGAAGAGGCTGGCTTCGAGATGGGCTTCTTCTCCGAGACGATCGAGCTCATACGCGACTCGGTGACGGCGCTCTCCGCGTGCGGGCTCGCCACCGAGCGGATCACGCTGGGGTGCACCCAGATCACCCGGTTGCGCAGCCCTCTCGTCATGGCGCAGACCCTCGCGTCGCTCGACGAGCTGACCGGCGGCCGGATGATGCTCGCTCCGGGAGCGTGCACGTCGACCCACGCGGTGCGTCACGGGCTTGCGCCGGCGAGCCCTCCGCAGGCGCTCATCGAGTACGTGGAGTCGATCCGCCTCATCCTCACCGGCGAGACCGTCAGCTACCACGGGGAGGTCGTCAACTTCGACGACGTGCGCCTCGGTTGGACGCCCGCTCGCAAGGACATCCCGCTGTACATCCCGGCGACGAGCCGCGCGGGGCTGCGGATCGCGGGCCGCATCGGCGACGGCGTGCTCCTGAACGCGATCTGCTCACCCGAGTACAGCGCCAACGCGTTGAAGATCGTCCGTGAGGCGTGCGAAGCCGCTGGGCGCGACTGGTCGACCTTCAAGGTTGCCCAGCTGATCAACTGCTCCGTGGAGGACGATCACAAGGCGGCGCTGGACGCGATCCGCTGGGAGGTCGCGAGCAAGCTCGACCCCATCCAGCTCCCGTTCATCATCAAGCCGAAGAAGCTGGTTGGCGAACCCTACATGCACGAAGAAGACATCCCGGTCTTCGAAGAGGCCTGGAGGCGTGGAGGCAAGGAGGCGCTCGTCGCCGCCGTCCCGGACAGCTACATAGAAGGCATGACGGCGAGCGGCACCCCCGAGGAGGTGGAGAAGCGGATCCAGCAGTTCCGCGACGTCGGCGTCCAGCTTCCGATCTTGCGTGCCGCCGCGCCGCACCAGGCACCTCGCCTGATCGAGATGTTCTCCGTGGCGTGAGCGCCCCGGGCTCCTCGCGCGTCCCCGCCGACAACGGCTGGACGGACCACGGTCCGCTCGCCGGGACTGTCGCGGTCGTGTCGGGTGCTTCTCGCGGGATCGGAAGGGCAATCGCCCTCGCCGTCGCGGGGGCGGGGGCGGACATCATCGGGATCGCGAGGGGCGCCGAGGGCCTGGCGACCCTCGGCGAGGAAGTGGCCAAGCTCGGACGCGATTTCCTCGCGCTGCAAGCTGACCTCTCCGACGTCGGCTCGCTCTTCTCGTCGGCCGAGCGGGCACGCTCGTGGAAGGGTCGGGTCAACACCCTCGTGAACGCTGGGGGCACCATGGTCCGCCGGGAGGTGCTGGAGGTGTCACCTTCCGACTGGGACGAGGTCTTTACCGTCAACGTGCGCGGCACGTTCTTCCTCACCCAGGCCTTGGCGCGCCAGATGCTCGAAGACGGTGGCGGGTCCGTGGTGAACGTGACGTCCGTCGCCGCCGAGGTGACGACCGGAGCGTCGGCTCCGTACTCGGCGAGCAAGGCGGCGCTCGTGCAGCTGACGCGAGTTCTCGCGATACGCCTTGCACCGACCGTCCGGGTGAACGCCGTGGGTCCGGCGTACATCCGCACGGACTTGAGCTCGGAATGGCTCGAAAAGGATTCGAACCGCCAATGGGTGGTGGACCGGACGCCGCTCGGGCGGGTGGGTGAGCCGGACGACGTCGCCGGCGCGGTCGTCTTCCTCGCGTCGCCCGCGGCGTCGTACATCACGGGCCAGCACCTCCTGATCGACGGCGGCTGGACGGCGCAATGAGCGTGCAGGCGCTCTCGTTGCGTCTTTGTCGATCACAGGCTCGGGTTGCGGCGCGTTCGTGCCGGGCCCTCGAGACGACGAGCACGGAGGAGCGGGAATGAGCCTCGTTACGAACGACTATCGCACCGTGCTCGAGCGCACGGGGTTCGACGCGTGGTACCACAGCCTCCCGCCGAAGCTCGGGATCGACCAGTTCCAGACCGTGCTGCCGACGATGGTCGCCGACGAAGGGCGAGCGACGATCGTCGCGAAGGAGATCGACCGCACGAACCTGGAGGCGATCGGCGCGGCGGGACCGAGGTTCGTCTTCCACACTCCGTACTTCACCTTCGACCGGGTCGAGTCGCCGACGGATGCGGCGCCGGACCTGCCCACGGCTGTGGCAGCCCTCGTCGATGGCCAGGCGCAGCTCGATCCCCGGATGTCGGTCTCGCTCTACGAGGAGCTCGCCGCGCACCTTGTGAGCAGCTCTCGGATGCCGCGGCCGGCGTTCGTGCTGCCGCTCAATTGCTACCGGGTGCCCCGTACTGCGGTCGACGAGCTGGCTCGTCCTGCCCGCGAGGCTGCGCTTCCCGCAGCGCGCCGGTACCTCGAGGAGATCGGCAGCGCCAAGCAGGCGGAGCCCTGGTTGGCCCGTCCGCCAGTGGGAGCGCTCGCCTCACTCGATCGGCTGATGGCCGAGTCGAACGTGGACGCCGTCGTCGCGAGCACCCCGGTCAACGTACAGGGTCTCACCGGCGTGCCGGCCGCCCTGCTCGGACACGACACCTGGGCGCTCTACGAGCGCGAGTCCTCTGACGTCTTCCTGCTCGCCCGCAGGGAGCTGCCGTGGCTCGGCCTGCCAGAGGCGTCGCCCATCACGGGTCCCGGACTGTCCAGCCTCTATGGCGGGACGATCGGCTACGAGGAGCTGGACCTTTCGCTCGAGGCCCTCGAAGGTCTCGAGCTGGCCGGACGCGGCACGCCGGCGAGCCGTCTCCTGCGCCGCTGGAGAGAGGTGTCCTCGTGGGAGGACCTGAGCTTCTACGTGCTCGGGGCGCAGGTGACCGTGCGCGCGATCGAGGCTGCGCTCGACGTCGTCCGCGAGGCCGTCCGGCAAGGGGAGTCGGTAGACGAGCTCGCCGCCTACACGCGCTACCGGGCGGTCGTCGCCGACGAGATCGCATCTCGGAAGCTCCCGATCCGCGTGCGGACGTACTTCACCCACACGCACGCCGGGAGCCGGTCGCTCATCCCCGCGAGGGCGACCGCGTACCCGTTGCTGCCTCTCACCAGCCTGAAGATCGACGCCGGGCTGGAGATCTACGACACCGGCGGCTCGCTGCGCGCCGCCTCCGACGTGACGCGTAGCGCCCTTGGCAGCAAGGCAGCACAGGACGCGTACGAGCTCTTCGACAGGGTCCTCGTCGCAGACGTGATCGACGCGTGCCGGCCGGGGAGAACCGGCGAGGAAGTCTTCGGGTCGGGCGCAGCGGCACTCGAGCCCCATCACGGTGACCTCGAGGATGCTGGCCTGTGCCCTGCCGACGGCGTGCCGTTCAGCCAGGCGATCGGCCGGGACATCGGGCACCTCCTCGGCAAGCAGGAGCCGGCGACGGTGGTGTTCCAGCGCGGCAATGCCGAGCTGTTCGAGCCTGGGATGCTTGCTGCGGCAGAGATCCAGTGGCCGTACCGCGACCACTGCATCGGCGTCGAGGACGTCTTCATGACGACCGAAGGGGAACCCCTGAACCTGACGCGCCGCGCACGCGAGGAATGAAGCGTCGAGCGCGCTTGGAGTGAAGCGTCGAGCGCGCGAGGAATGCAGCGAGCAATCGAGACAAAGGAAGGTGGAAATGCCGGAAGACATCCTCCAGACGATGGACGAGTGGGGCCCCGAGAAGATCGTGCTCGTCTCCGATACGCGGACGGGGATGCGCGGAGTCCTCGTCATCGACAACACCGCGCGTGGGATGGGCAAGGGCGGCACGCGCATGAGCCCGACCGTGACGGTGGCCGAAGTGCGACGGCTCGCGCGGACGATGACCTGGAAGTGGGCCGGCGTCGACCTCTTCTACGGGGGCGCCAAGGCGGGCATCGTCGCCGACCCGACCCTTGCGAACAAAGAGGAGATCCTGCGGTCATGGGCCCGAGCCCTCTCGAAGCACATTCCTTCTGAGTACGTGCTCGGCCTCGACATGGGCTTGAACGAGCGCGATGCCGCCGTCGTCCAGGACGAGCTCGGCGACCGGGGTGCTGCCGTCGGCAGCCCTCATGAGCTCGGCGGCGTGCCCTACGACCAGCTCGGAGTGACCGGTTTCGGTCTCGCCGAGTGCGGCGAGGTTGCCTGCGAGATCGCGGGCCTGCCGCTCAATGGGGCGAGCGTGTCGATCCAGGGTTTCGGCGCGGTGGGCAACGCGGCAGCCAAGCGGTTCGTGGAGCTCGGAGCGACGGTCGTCTGCGTCTCCACCGCCGAAGGTGTCGTCTATGACCCCGAGGGCCTCGATGTGGAGCGGCTGCTCGAGCTGCGCGAGCAGCTCGGCGACCGGGCGGTGAAGGAGTACGGCGGCAAGGCTCTCTCGCTCGGCGACGAGCTCACCGTCCCTGCCGACATCCTCGTCCCAGCTGCGACGCAGGACCAGATCGACGAACAGCTGGCGTCGACGCTGCCGGCGAAGGTGATCGTGGAGGGCGCCAACCTTCCGAGCTCACCCGCCGCCCAGAAGATCCTGAAGGAGCGCGGCATCACGCTCGTGCCCGACTTCATCGCCAACGCCGGGGGGGTCGTCGCCGCAGGCGTTGCGATGGATGCTCGGTACTCCGCCTTCCGGCCAGAAGCCGCAGGTGTTCTGCAATTGATCTCGACGAAGCTCCGCGAGAACACCCGCGTGGTCCTGCACAAGGCGGAGGAGGAGGGCAGCACCACCCATGAGGCAGCCCTGGCGATC
>JAJYGM010000118.1 GCA_021785095.1 Actinomycetes bacterium | reverse complement strand
TGGCCGAGCCCGCGATGTCGGACGAGGGTCCCGCAGTGCTGCTCGACCCGGCCGAGGTGGGCTCCCTGCTCTCCGACCGGCTGCGCGGGCGCCCGACGAGGGCGAACTTCCGCACCGGCGACTTGACGATCTGCACCCTCGTCCCGATGCGGTCGGTGCCGCATCGTGTGATCGGTCTCCTCGGACTAGACGACGGAGCCTTTCCGCGGCACACGGCGCAGGATGGCGACGACCTCCTGTTGGCGGAGCCACATGTCGGCGACCGGGACACGCGCTCAGAGGACCGGCAGCTGCTGCTCGACGCGCTGCTCGCCGCCACCGAGCACCTCGTCATCACCTACGAAGGACGGGACCCTCGCACGAACCAGCAACGGTCTCCGTGTGTGCCGATCGCCGAACTGCTCGACGTCGTCGACCAGACGGTGCGGACCGACGATCCGCCGAGCCGCGCCCGGAGCCGGATCGTCGTGGAGCATCCGCTGCAATCCTTCGATCAGCGCAACTTCTGCCCAAGCGTGCTGGCCGTCACCGATGCGTGGAGCTTCGACCCGGTCGACCTCGACGGGGCGCGCTCGCTCTCGGCGATGCCGAAGGGGCGCAAGAAGTTCCTCGAACGCCTGCTGGAACCCGCCGACACGTCCGTCATCCAGCTGGAGTCCCTCGTGCGGTTCGTCGAGCATCCGGTACGGGCATTCCTCCGGGAGCGCCTCGGCTGGTACGGCACCGGCAGTGCGGACGAGGTGAAGGACTCGCTGCCGGTCGAGCTCGACGCTCTCGAGCAATGGGGAGTGGGCGACCGCATGCTTGCCGCCCGCCTCGGAGGCGCCACGCTCGAGCGGGCGAAGGCTGCCGAGCTCGGGCGCGGCCTCCTCCCGCCGGGAGCCCTCGCTCAGGCGGAGCTCTCCGATGTCGAGGCGGCGGTGGAGCGCCTTGCGGACGTGGCCCGCTCCTTGTCACCGATCGGCCGTGTGGTTCCTGACTCCGTCGAGGTCAACGTTCGGCTGCCCGATGGCCGCGCTCTCATCGGGACCGTGCCCGACGTGTACCGCTCGGCGGACGGGTCTCGAGGGGTCGGCATCGTTCGATGCCTGTACTCGCATCTCGGGCCGAAGCACCGCCTCAGCGCCTGGGTCCGCTTCCTCAGCCTGACGGCGGCTCACCCCGAGGACACGGTCACGGCCGTGACGATCGGGCGGGGACGCGGCACGAGCAGGGGTGCTCAGCGGATAGCGGTGGCGGAGCTGCCTGCACTTGCCGGTGACGCGGACGAGCGGCGCATGATCGCCCTGGCACACCTCGGCGTCCTCGCCGACCTCTACCACCGAGGCCTGAGAGAGCCGTTGCCGCTCTACACGAAGACATCCGAGACCTATGTCGACGCGGTCCTGAACGACCGCGACTGGAAAGCCGAGTGCGAGAAGGTGTGGCAGTCGAGCCGCGACGCCGGCTTCGACGAGGACGCCGAGCCGGAGCACGCGCTGGTGCTCGACGGCCGCGTCCGTTTCGGGGAGTTGTTGACCGAATCGCCCCGGGAGGACGAAGCGGGGCCGGGCTGGAGGGCTCAACGGTCACGCTTCGGCCGCTTGGCCTTCAGATTGTGGGAGCCCCTGCTCCTTCACGAGGAGCGGAGCTACCCGTCGTGACCGAGACCGTCCCGAGCGCGCTTCCCACAAACGGCGCTTCGGAGCCCGACCACTTCGACATTTGCGGGCCCCTCCCCGGACCGGGCGTGACGGTGCTCGAGGCGAGTGCCGGGACGGGCAAGACCTTCACGATCGCCGCGCTCGTGGCACGTCTCGTCGCCGACGGCGTGCCCGTCTCGCAGATCCTCGCCGTCACGTTCACGCGACTCGCGACAGGGGAGTTGAGGGACCGGGTGCGCGCCCGCCTCGTGTCGGCTGAGGAGGGGCTGGCACGCTACCTCGAGTCGGGTGAGCCGCCTTTGCGGGAGGACTCGGTCCTCCGCCTACTGGCGTCGGGAACCGACGACGAGGTGACCCAACGTCGCGAGCGACTCGCGACCGCGCTCACGGTATTCGACGAGGCGACGATCACGACGACGCATGGCTTCTGCCAACTCATGCTCGCAGGGCTCGGAGTCAGCGGTGACGTCGCGAGCGGTGCGACTCTGCTCGAGGACCCCGGGGACCTCGTCGAGCAGGTCGTCGACGACCTGTACGTTCGCTGGACCCTGCTGCACTCGAGCGCGCCTCCGTTCAACCGGCGGGCGGCACTCGAGGTTGCCAAGTGGGCGGTCGCCAATCCTGAGACCCCTCTCGAGCCGGAGGTGGGAGACGACGGAGCCGGTCTCCGGCGGCGGCTCGCAGACGGCGTCCGACGGGAGGTCCAGCGACGCCTTCGGGAGGGGAACCTCCTGACCTTCGACGACCTGTTGGTCCGACTGAAGGAGACGCTTTCGGACAAGACGCGTGGCGCGGCGGCGGCACGACGCCTTCGCGCGCGCTACTCCGTCGTGCTCGTCGACGAGTTCCAGGACACCGACCCGATCCAGTGGAGCGTGGTCCAGTCCGCCTTCGGGACCAAGGAGACCACCCTCGTCCTGATCGGCGACCCCAAACAGGCGATCTATGCGTTCCGTGGTGCCGATGTCTACGCCTATCTCGAGGCGGCACGAGTCGCTGATCGCCGCTTCACCCTCGGCCGGAACTGGCGTAGCGACGCCGACCTCCTGGTCGCCTTCGACGCGCTGCTCGACCCGCTCCGGCTCGGGCACCCCGAGATCCCGTTCCGGCGCGTGGAGGCCGTGCCGGCCCACCGGAGTCCCGGACTCGTCGGCGCGCCGGTGGGCGCGGCGCTACGTGCGCGAGTGGTGCACGTGAAGGACCACAAGCTCCCGACGACGAAGTACGGAGATGTGCGCAAACCCGACGCCACCCGTTTCGTCGCGGGCGATCTCGCCGCCGACGTGGTCCGGTTGCTGCATGGAGCGCCCGAGCGCGTGCTGTACACCGACGACGGGGCCGAGCGAGGGCGAGCACCGCTGCTCCCCGGCGATGTCGCCGTGCTCGTGGCGACGAACCGCCAGGCTCGCATCGTGCAGGAAGCATTGCGCTCGAGTGGCGTCCCTGCCGTCGTCGCGGGTCTCGAGAGCGTCCTCACCACGGTCGCAGCGAGGGAGTGGCTGTGCCTCCTCGAGGCGATGGAGCAACCTGCGAGCCGGTCGCGCGCTGTCAACATCGCTCTCACACCCTTCATCGGGATGTCCGCCTACGACGTCGCCACTGCGGGTGAGTCCGAGTGGGAGGAGGTCCACACCAAGCTCCACCGCTGGAGCGAGGTCCTCCGTCGTCGCGGCGTCGCCTCGCTGTTTCGCTCGGTCCTCGCAGGCGAGGGCGTGCCCGGCAGGCTGCTCCGCGAGCGCGACGGCGAGCGCCGGCTGACGGATCTCGGGCACATCGCCCAGCTGCTCCACTCGGAGGCGGCGAGCGGGCAGCACGGCCCTCCTGCATTGCGCGCCTGGTTGGTGAGGCGCATCGACGAGGCCGCCTCTGGACGAGAGGGCGCCGAGGCGGAGGAGCGCAGCCGCTGGCTCGACTCGGATGCGGATGCGGTGCAAGTGCTGACCGTGCACCGGTCCAAAGGCCTCGAATTCCCGGTCGTCTACTGCCCGTTCCTGTGGGACGAGTTCACCCCTCGGTCGGGGCCACCCGTCGTCTATCACGATCCTGATGACGGCATCCGCACGCTCGACGTCTCCGGCTCGGACGGAGACCAGGCGTACGCGCAGCACCTCGCGCTCTACCGAGAGGAGGACCGCGGCGAGTCGCTCCGGCAGCTGTACGTCGCGCTGACACGGGCGCGCCATCAGGTGGTGGTGTGGTGGGTCCGTGCCTACGAGGGGCAGCACTCGGCCCTCGGGCGGCTCCTGCTGGCGCGTGACGCCGAAGGCAACGTGGCAACGAGTGCGCCTCGGATGCCGAGGGACGAGGAGGTACGCGACGGGCTTCTCGACATCGCCGGCCAGGTCGAAGAAGGGCTGATCTCCGTGGAGCGGGCAAGCGGGCCCGAGCCCGATCTCGTCTGGTCCGGGCGGTCGGGCCAGCCGGTCGGCCCACTCGAGGTGGCGTCGTTCGACCGCTCGCTCGACCTCCGCTGGAGGCGGACTTCCTACTCCGGGATCACGTCGCTCGTGCACGGCGGGCCGGAGGTGGGAACCGAGCCCGAGGATGCGGGCACGAGCGACGAGCCGCTCTCCGGGGCGACTGCGGAGGTCGTCGGGGTGTCCTCCCAGCCGTCGGCCGACGAGCAGCTACGCCAGTCGAGGTCGCTGTGGGCGGACCTCCCGGGCGGCATCGACATGGGGACCTTCGTGCACAAGGTGCTCGAGGAGACCGATTTCGCGGCCGAGGATCTCGGCAAGGAGCTGTCCGACACGATCGCCTCGCAGGGGTCCCATCACGCGGCCTCGTCCCCTTCGATGGCGCCGGGCCTCGTGGTGGGGCTCGAGGCCTCACTCACGACACCGCTCGGGCCTGTCGCGGGCGGCATCGCCCTGCGCGACATCGAGAAGCGCGAACGGTTGGACGAGATGGGCTTCGAGCTGCCGATCGCGGGCGGGGACCGGCCGAGCGGCGATGCGCTCGCGACCCGCGACATCGCTCGGCTGTTCGAGATGCACCTGTCGGACGAGCCCGACGGCGGCCCGCTCGCCGGGTATGCAAAGCGACTCGAGGACCCCCTCCTCGGGACCGACGTGCGCGGCTATCTCACAGGAAGCCTCGACCTCGTCTTCCGGATCCGCGGCGCTGCGGTCGCTGCGGTCGCCACGGGCGCCGC
>JAJYGM010000325.1 GCA_021785095.1 Actinomycetes bacterium | reverse complement strand
GATGAGGGCGAGCGCTGCGGTTCGATGGCGAGGGACAGAGCTCCGGGGTCCCTCGGGCGCGGGGTCCGCGTCGGTCCGCGAGCCCCCGACCGGGCTCCACGGCATGTGCCGCCTGCTCGGTGCGCTTCGGGCCGGGTTCAGCGAGCCTCGGCTCATCGACATGTCTCCACCTTCGGCTCCATCTGCCATCCCTCGCCGAGCCATACTCTCAACAATACGAAACGATACGTGTCGTATCTGTCGGGCTCGACGGAAGGTGCAACACCGGGAGCCCGAACCTATTCCCCGAGCGGCCCTTCGCCTACGACGCCTTCTCGAGTCCCCCGGACTTCCCGGGGCCGTGGGCTCCAGGCGCGCTCCTCAGGAGCTCCTGGGCTCCCCGGGCCCGCGGGCTCCCCAGCGCCCAGGACCTCGATGTTCGACCGGTGGTTGCCTACTCGCCGCAGCGGAATCGGATAACTACAATACGATACGGATCGTTTTCTAAATAGCGAGCGCGGGTAGACTGTCCTCGTGGCGCGGCAGGACGTGGCGCGGCAGGACGTGGCGCGGCAGGACGTGGCGCGGCAGGACGTGGCGCGGCAGGACGTGGCGCCGACATCAGGGCTCCCAGCCCCGCGCCGCGAGCCGCACCCCGGCCGTGGCCGGCCGCTCAGCGACGACACGGAGCGGGCGATCCTCCAGGCGACGTCCGAGCTCTTGGCGGAGCGCGGCCTCGCGTCGATGACGATCGAAGAGGTCGCTGCCCGTGCCCACGTGGGCAAGGCGTCCATCTACCGCCGGTGGCCGACCAAGGGCACCCTCGCCCTCGACGCCTTCGTCACGGACTACCTCGCGCACCAGCAGGTCCCCGACACCGGGAGCCTCCGCGACGACCTGCTCGGCCTGCTCCGGGCGTGGGTCCGAGCCGTCCGCCAGTCGACCGTCGGCCGGACCCTGAAGGGTCTCATCGCCGAGGTGCAACGCGACCCCGAGCTCGCCGACGCATGGCGCGACCGGTTCGTCGTCCCGCTACGGACTCGCCACCTCGCAGTCCTCCAGCGGTCGATCGAGCGAGGGGAGCTCGTGCCCCACGCGAACACCGGACTTCTCCTCGACCTGGTCTTCGGCCCCGCCTACCATCGCTTGCTCCACGGGCACATGCCGCTCAACGACGCGTTCGTCGAGGACGTGGTCGCGGCCGTGATGGCCGCCGTGGAGGCCGGGACGATCTGAGGCCGTTCGACCCTGGGGGATCGCCCGCTCGAAGGGCACGGTCATGTCATGGCCTCTTCTGGCGGAGGTCCCGATGCGGGAACGGAACCGGCCATCCCAGCGCGGGCTCGGGGCACTGAGCAACGGACAGCGGAGCGGGTGAGCAAGCCCGGCGAGCTCTGGCGGATCGAAGGGTCGCTCAACGCTGTACGCGCGGAGATCGCGCAGCTCGAGTCCCTCGACGACTCGGGGCTGCGGTCCCGTGTCAGCGAGCTGGAACGACGGTGGCGCTCCCAGCTCGCTGCCGTCCTCCCCGACCCCCTCCTCGACGAGCTGCACGATCTGTTCGACTGGTTGGACGACGTGCCAGCCGACCCCTCGGAGCTTCGCATCGCCCTCGCCCAGCTCTCGGGTTGGCTCGGTGGGCTCCTTTCAGGATTCGACGCGATGATCCGCGAGCCATCCGAGTAGAACTCGGACGAGGGGATCGAAAGGAGCAGGAGGATCGAACGTCATGCGAAGCGCTCTTTTGGTCGTGGACATGCTGAACGACTTCGTCGACGGAGTCCTCGGCAATCCCGCAGCC
Organism: Actinomycetes bacterium; assembly: GCA_021785095.1. The sequence continues at coordinate 3,052 of JAJYGM010000325.1, read as the reverse complement.
CTCGGGATCGTCGAGCCCATCCAGCGGCTCGCGACTCGTGCCCGCACGACACACGACTGGCTGGTGGTCTACGCCAACGACGCCCACGAGCCCTCGGACGTCGAGCTGCGCGTCTTTCCCCCGCACGCCATGGCCGGTACCCCGGGAGCTGCCGTCGTGGACCAGCTCCGGCCCGAGCACGACGACATCGTGGTGCCGAAGCGCTTCTACTCGTCGTTCACCTCGAGCACCCTCGAGGGCGAGCTCCGGGCGCACGACGTCGGCCGGCTCGTGCTCGTCGGCCAGCACACCGACTGCTGCGTGCGCCACACTGCGTACGACGCGTTCATAAAGGGGTTGGAGGTCACGGTGTGCCCCGACGCGACGACGGTGTTCGAGCCGAGCTCCACCGAGCCCGTGCCAGAGCGTCAGGCTCACGCGCTCGAGTACCTGCGCACCTACTACGGCGCGCGGCTCGTCACAGCGGAACACGTCGCGTGAGGCGACGGGCCGCCGGAGGAGCGCAGGAGGGAGGAGCTGATGCGGAGGCGGACCCGGTGGGCACTGATCGGGGCGGTCGCGGCGGCCGGTGCCGTCGTCGTGGCGAGTCCCCCCGCCAACACCGTCAAGCGGAAGGTTCGCCGAACGGCCATCCGCGCGTCGAGCCGGTTCCGTTACGCCAGGGGGCGCATCGAGGGCGTGCGCTACCGGTTGCGCGGCAGAGAGCCTGACCCGATCGTCATCGACAACGTTCTCGCCGATCGCGTCCGCTCGAGCCTCGGGAGGCTCGAGCACGCGCTGGACCTCCCACATGTGCACGTGATGGTCGACCACCACGTCGCCCTGCTCCACGGAGAGGTCGGGAGCACGCACGACGCAGAGGAGATCGAGCGCGCGGTGGCCGACGTCGCGGGTGTCGCCGGGGTCGAGTCGTACCTCCACGTAGGGCTGGGCCCATGGGACACCCGCCCGTCCGCGGGCCACGACGTGCACCCGCCGTCCGCGGCGTTGCAGGCCCTGGTCGGTGCCGCCGAGACGGCCGGGGTCGCCTCAACAGCGGCGCCATTCGTGGTCCGAGGTGTCCTTGCGACGTTTGCCGACCGGTTGCCACGCGCCCAGCGAGCCCACCTCGCGTCGCATCTCCCAGAAGACGTCCGGCCGCTTCTCACACCCCCGAGGCGCATCCTCGACGCCCCTCCCGCCCGCTCGCTGCACGACCTGGTCGGCCGGATCGTCGCGACGACGTCGGGCGTCGAGCTCGACCAGGCTGAGGCGGTGACCTCGGGCGTGGTCCACGCGCTGCGCGACCTGGTGCCGGACGACCGTCAACGTGTCGGAGCGGTGCTCCCCCGCGAGCTACGGGCCCTCTGGGGGAACGGCGAGAGCGGGGAGAGCGGTGGGAACGGCTGATCCGGGTCCCGGGCCTCCTCAGGTCCGGCTCGAGGGACGGTAGCTGTGAAGAGCTGACCGCACGGCCTCGAGCCAGCGCTCCGGCGTGCACGCCCAGTCTCCCGGGCAGCTCACGAGCTCCAGCTCGAGCGGCACCAGGACTTCGCGCTGCATGTCTGCGAGCGACGCTCCACTGCCGACCCTGTCCAGCAGCTCGCCAGCGGCAGCGGTCCGGGCGACCCGCCACCGGCGCGTCGAGGACCATCCGACGCGCCCGCCCGCGGCGGCTCGGCAGACGTCCTCCCGGCAGCCGTGGGCGAGGACGTTGGTCCACGCCCAGACCGGGACCGGCTCCGACCGTGCCTCGAGGGACTCGGCGTACCTCCCGAGGAGGAACGCTTCGCAGTCCGCGACCACGTCAGAGTCGAAGATCGCGTCGGTCGACTCCTCCACGTCCTCGTGCTCTGCGTCCGCGCGCCGCCGGTGGCGCCGTCGTCCGGATCCGAGCCCACCCGTCAACCAGTGCACAACCCGACTCCTCCTCATGCCGCGGGACCGACGAAGCGTTCCCGCGCCACTCGTCTTTCCCTTCCGACTCTGGCCTGGGCCGCCCTGCCCGGGAAGGGTCCTAGTGCCCTGGGCCCCTCCGTCGCCCGCACGGCGCGGACACTGCCGTGCGGGCGGTGACCGCCGCCATGACCTTCGCCCCTACCCGAGCGGCTCCGGCGAGCCGATCGTGGGAACCGGAAAGGTGGCAGGGAGCAGGGCTGAGCGGAGGTCCTCGTGCAAGCGACCGTGGGTGACCGTATCGTCGTGCAGGGCCATCGCATGGGACAACCGGACCGCGACGGGGAAGTCCTCGAGGTGCATGGCCCCGACGGCGAACCTCCGTACGTCGTCCGCTGGAGCGATACGGGCGAGGAGGGGCTCTTCTTCCCGGGATCGGACGCGTCGGTCCGGCACCTCCACGCGTAGCGCGAACGCGCCGCACCGGGCGAGCCGGCACGCCCGTCTCGACTCGGTGCCTTCCGCCCCAGGACCGACAGCCACCTGCAGCTACCTGTGCCAGACCTCCCGCGGCGCGCTCTTCCGCGTCAGGACGCGGTTGTCTGGAGCTCGTGGCCGTCGGGGGCGAGCGCCTGCACCACGTCGCGGATGGAGACGATCCCGACGGCGACGCCCTCGTCGATCACCGGAAGGTGACGGCAGCCGGCAGCGAGCATGACCCGCGCGGCGGTGGCCGCCGAATCGGCCAACGTGAGATAGCGGGGAGAGACCGACTCCACGTCGGCGACCCGCCAGCTGTCGGGGTCGGCACCGAGGGCGAGCGCGCTCACGATGTCTCGCTCCGTCACGATGCCCTGCACGTCATCGGCGTCCATCACCGCAAGCGCTCCCACGCCAGCTCGCTTCATGGCGGTGGCGGCCGCGCGCAAGGTCGCCGACCGATCGACCGACACGATGGCAGTCTTCAGGAACTCGTGCACGGCTGGGGTCGGACGGGTCGATGTCGTCACCGTGTGATCGTCCCTTCCTCGGGCCCGCCTCGCACAGGGAACAAGGTCCCGACACTGGGGACTGCCGGCGAGCTGGCTGTCGCCCGCACGCTCAGAGCTTCGCGGTTCCGACCTTCCGGGCGTCGGCGGCAAATTGCCGCGCGCCCTGGGTCGCCATCTCCTCGTAG
>JAJYGM010000251.1 GCA_021785095.1 Actinomycetes bacterium | reverse complement strand
GCACGGATGGTGCTCGCAGCCGAGGAGAGCGGATGCCTGCGCGAGGTGACGATCATCACCGCCGCGCTCTCGGTCCAAGACCCGCGGGAGCGGCCAGCGGACAGAGCCCAAGCGGCCGACGAGCTGCACCGTCGCTACGTGGTGCCCGGCTCGGACTTCCTCGGCTTCGTGCGGCTCTGGGACTACCTCGCCGAGCTCCAAGCCGAGCTGTCGGGGAACCAGTTCCGCAAGCGGTGCCGGTCCGAGTACCTGAACGTGCTTCGCGTCCGCGAGTGGCAGGACGTCGCTGGCCAGATCCGCCAGAGCTACCGGGCCCGGGGCGCCCACGCGAACAGCGAGCCGGCACGAGCCGAGCAGGTCCACCAGGCCCTGCTCGCCGGATTGCTCTCCCGGATCGGCATGCGCGACCGCGTGCGTGGGGACTACCAGGGGGCGAGCGGCGCGCGCTTTCAGATCGGTCGCTCGTCGGCGCTCGCACGCAGCGCTGCACCCTGGGTGATGGTTGGCGAGCTCGTCGAGACCGAGCGCACCTGGGCGCGCACAGCCGCTCGCGTCGACCCCGCCTGGGCCGAGCGAATCGGTGCCCACCTCGTCCGGCGCAGCTACTCCGCGCCGCTGTGGGACGCGAAGCGCGGCGAGGCAACCGTCGAGGAGCGCGTCATCCTCTACGGTCTCCCGGTCGTCGGGGGGAGACGGGTCAGCCTCGCCCGGATCGACCCCGTCGCTGCGCGCCAGATGTTCGTCCAGCGGGCACTCGTCGAGCGGGACTGGCCGGTCCGCTCGCCGCCCCTCGAGCGCAACAGCGCGCGAGTCGAGCGCGTGCGCTCGCTCGAGCAGCGCGTCCGCAGGCCCAACCTCCTGGCGGGAGACGAGACGCTCTTCGACTTCTACGACAGCCGGCTTCCCGGGGAGGTCACGAGCGGCAGGCGCTTCGAGCGATGGTGGCAGCGCGCCGGGAAAGCCGACCCAGGCCTCCTCGACGTCTCCTTCCGGCTCCTGATCGACCCGGCTGCCGGGCCCGTCGACCTCGCCGGCTATCCGACGCGGTGGATCGATGGCGACCTCGACCTCCCGCTCCGCTACGTCTGGGCGCCGGGCGCGCCCGAGGACGGGGTGACGGTACAGGTGCCGCTCGCCCAGCTCCCCCGACTGGCGCGCGGCTGCTTCGACTGGCACGTCCCCGGCTTTCGCGCCGAGCTCGTCACGACGCTCGTGCGGATGCTGCCGAAGCCGGTTCGGCGGTCCCTCGTCCCGGCGGCAGAGGTCGCCAACGAGGTGCTCTCGACGACCGGGCCCGCCGACGGGGGCATGCTCGACGCCGTCGCGCGACGCCTCGGCACGATCGGCGGTGTGACCGTCAGCCCGGAGATGTGGGACCTCGGCGCGCTTCCGGGCCACCTCCGAATCGCCGTCGAGGCGGTCGACGAGGAGGGCCGCGTGCGCGGACGGGACCGCGACCTCGAGCGGCTGCGCGGCGACCTCCAAGACGAGGTCCGGGCGGCCGTCGGCAAAGCGGCGCCCGGGCTCGAGCGCCGCGGCGCGACCAGCTGGGTCTTCGGCGACATCCCGCGTCTCGTCGAGCACGGCGCGGTGCGGGGCTACCCCGCTCTCGTCGACGAAGGCAGCACCGTCGGTGTCACCCTCCTCGACACGCCCGACGCCCAGGCGGAGAGCATGTGGGACGGGACACGACGCCTGTTGCTCCTCGCGGCCCCCCGAGCCGCCGGCCACCTCCAGCGCCGCCTCGCCAACGCGACGAAGCTCGGCGTAGCCCGTTCCGGGACACCGCTGCTCGACCTGCTCGTCGACTGCACGACGGCCGCGGCCGAGCAGATCGTCGCTGCGCACGGTGGTCCCGCGTTCGACGCCGGCGGCTTCGCGGCGATGGAGGCCGAAGCTCGTCGTGAGCTGCTCGACCGGAGCGCCCGGCTCGCCACGGTTGCCGGCGACGCACTGGCTGCAGCGGCTCGGGTCACCGAGCGGGTGGCCTGGCTCGACGAGCGCGACACCAAGGGGGTCCTGCGAGTCGCCCTCGCCGACGTCCGGCACCAGGTCGACGACCTCGTCCACCCCGGCTTCGTCACGTCCACCGGAGCCGAGCACCTCGACCACCTCCTCCGCTATCTCGCGGCCACCTTGCAACGGCTCGAGCGGCTTCCGGCGGACATCCGGCGCGACGCCGATCGCCAGGCGGCGGTGGGACGCGTCCGCCACCGCTACGAGCAGCTGGTGACGCAGGTGCGCGCCACTGGCGCATCCGGGCAGGCTGGCGAGGCGCTGTCACGTGCCCGGTGGATGATCGAGGAGCTGCGCGTCTCGCTGTGGGCACAGTCCCTCGGCACTCCGGCACCCGTGAGCGAGGAACGGATCATGCGTACCTTGGAGGGCGTCCTCGTCCGGGCCTCCCGCTCCACCGGGAGCTGGTCGGAAGCGACCCCGGCTACGATCCTTCGCCGCGGCCTCGACGGGCAGGAGCGCTACCCATGACGACGATGCACCACGACGAGCCGCCGGCCGGTGTCCCGGGGTCGCGAGTGGACCGCTCGGGTCTCACCGAGGCGGCGCGGCTCGCGCTCGAGACGGCGCTGCGCGCGGTCGTCCGCGGAGATGTCCGCTTCGACGCCGCCACGCGCGCCGTCTACGCCGCCGACTCGTCGAACTATCGCCAGGTCCCCCTCGGCGTCGTCTTCCCCCGCGACACCGCGGACGTCGTCGCGGCCGTCGCGGTCTGCCGCACGCACGACGCACCGGTGCTCGGCCGGGGCACGGGGACGAGCCTTGCCGGCCAGGGCTGCAACGTCGCGGTGGTCTTCGACTTCTCTCGTCACATGAACCGGGTCCTCGAGATCGACCCCGTCGGGCGCACAGCCAGGGTCCAGCCGGGCGTCGTCCTCGACGACCTCCAGGCGGAGATCGCCCGGACCGGGCACCTCGCCTTCGGGCCGGACCCCGCCACGCACGCCTGGTGCACCGTCGGCGGGATGATCGGCAACAACTCCTGTGGTACCCACGCGCTCTACGCGGGGAAGACGGTCGACAACGTCGAGTCGCTGCGCGTCGTGACCTACGACGGGCTCGAGCTCGAGGTCGGTGCCGGTGGGATCTCCCTCCGAGACGGCGCAGGCAGCTCGGAGGGTGCGGACGAGCTCGACGGCGGCAACAGCGCCGCAGCGCGGCTCGAGCGGATCCTGCTCGGGCTCCGCGGCCTCGCGGAGCGCTACGGGCCACTCGTCCGCGAGCGCTTTCCCGACGTGCCGCGCCGGGTCAGCGGCTACAACCTCGACCAGCTGCTCCCGGAGAACGGCATGCACGTCGCGCGCGCTCTCGTCGGGACGGAGTCGACGTGCGTCCTCGTCACAGAGGCGACGCTCCGGCTGTCGGAACGACCGGTCGAGCGACGGCTGGTCGTGCTCGGCTACGCCGACATCTACCTGGCGGCCGACGCGGTGCCGTCGCTGCTCGAGCTCGGCCGCGCGCTCGCCTCCGCGCGGGGCATGGCCCACGCGCTGCTCGGCCTCGAGGGCTTCGACGAAACTCTCACCCGCCAGATGCGCAAGGCCGACCTCAACACGGAGGCACTCGACCTGCTCCCACCGGGCCGGGGTTGGCTTCTCGCCGAGATCGGTGCCGAGGACCGGTCGCGTGCGGACGATCTCGCCGACGCGTTCGTCACGAGCCTGCCGGCAGACGTCGCCTGGCGGCGCTTCGACGACCCGGCCGGGCAGCGCCAGGTCTGGTCGGTGAGGGAGTCCGGCCTCGGCGCGACGGCGCGCCCGCCTGGCGAGCCGCCCAACCACGAAGGCTGGGAGGACGCGGCTGTCGCCCCGGACCAGCTCGGCGGCTACCTGCGCGCGATCACCGAGCTGTGGGCGGAGTACGGGTACTCGGGCGCATGGTACGGGCACTTCGGCCAGGGCTGCGTCCACACCCGCAACAACTTCGAGCTCGGTACAGCGGAGGGTCTCGCGCGCTACCGCTCCTACCTCGAGCGCGCTGCCGACATCTGCGTCGCGTTCGGCGGCTCGCTGTCCGGCGAGCACGGCGACGGCCAGGGCAGGGGTGAGCTGCTCGTGAAGATGTACGGCGACGAGCTGGTGGGTGCATTCCGCGAGTTCAAGGCGGTCTTCGACCCGCGAGGACGGATGAACCCGGGCAAGATCGTCGATCCGTTCCCCCTCGACACGAACTTGAAGCACGGGCCGGACCACCGCACCACGACGCTCGGTCCGCTCTTCTACTCCTTCGCGGAGGACGGCGGCTCGCTCCAGGAAGCCGTGGACCGCTGCGTCGGGGTAGGGAGGTGCCGCCGCGACGACATCGACGTCATGTGCCCCTCTTACCGGGCAACCCGCGACGAGCGCCACTCGACGCGCGGGCGGGCGCGCCTTTTCGTCGAGATGATGCAGGGCGAGGTCGTCGAAGAGAGCTGGCGCAACGACGACGTCCGGGAGGCTCTCGACCTCTGCCTCGGCTGCAAGGGCTGCGCGGTCGACTGCCCGACCCACGTCGACATGGCGACGTACAAGTCCGAGTTCCTCGCCCACTACTACGAGGGCCGGCGGCGCCCGCTCGTCGACCACGCGCTCGGCGCGCTCCCCCGGCTCGCGCGGGTCGCGTCGCGCTTCCCGCGCACGGCGAACCTGCTGTCTGGGGAGAACGCCGTCGGCCGCACGGGCCGGCGGATGGCCGGCGTCACGACGACCCGTCCGGCCCCCCGGTTCGCGCTCGACCCGTTCCGTCGGGCGACGACGGCCAGGCGGGCGGCAGGCGGCGTCCCCGCCGGCGAGGCGACCGTCGTCGTCTGGCCCGACACGTTCACGAACGCCTTCCGGCCCGGGATCCTGCACGACAC
>JAJYGM010000461.1:1795-4868 GCA_021785095.1 Actinomycetes bacterium | reverse complement strand
GTGTCTGCGTTCGGCGGTTCGGACCGCCAAAGATTCTCGTCGTCGCTGTGATGACTGTCGGTCGGTGGTCAGGGACAGAGGTAGTGGATCAGTGTCCGATAACGTTCACTTATCGGACACTGACTGAGCTACCATCCCGGAGTGCCCAGGAGAACCCGCAGGACCACCCCGGATCCCCCGGACCCTCTCGCCCGGGGGATCGTCGAGGCAGCGCGGCAGGCAGTGTCGGCGGCGCGGCGCCGCGAGCCCGCGGAGCTGGCGCTCAGTCCCGCCGACCAGACCGCCCGCGACTACGCCGAGGCCTCCCGCAGCCCCGCCACCCGCCGCGCCTACCGGACCGCGTGGCGGCTCTTCACGGAGTGGTGCGGAGGGCCGGAGGCGCCACCGGGGACCCAGCCCCTCCCGGCCAGCCCGGCCCTGGTGGCCGCCTACGCCGCACGCCTCGCCCAGCTGGGGCGCCGGCCCAGCACGGTCGCCCAGGCGCTGGCCGCCATCTCCGTCGCCCACCAGTCGGCGGGACATCCCTCACCCACCAAGACGGCTGGGGTCAGGGCGGTGGTCGCCGGCGTCCGCCGGACCCACGGAGCGGCGGCGAGCGGCAAGACAGCGCTCGAGACCCCAGCCCTGCGGGAAGCCCTCTCCGCCATCCCCGAGGGCACGACTCGGGGGATCCGCGACCGGGCGCTGCTGCTGCTCGGCTTCGCCGGCGGCTTCCGGCGCTCCGAACTCGCCGGCCTGGACGTCGAGGACCTGGAGCTGGTCCCCGAAGGGCTGCGGATCCGCCTGCGCCGCTCCAAGACCGACCAGGAGGGCCGGGGCCGTCTGGTAGGCATCCCCTGGGGCCTCCACGGAGAGACCTGCCCGGTGCGGGCCGTCCAGGCCTGGGTGGAGATGGGCGCCATCTCGGCTGGGCCCCTCTTCCGCACCGTCGACCGGGCCGGCCGGATCCTGCACCTGCGCTGCTCGGAGAGGGCGGTGGCCCGCGCCGTGCAGAGGGCGGTGCGCGCCAGCGGTGGGGACCCCAGCAAGGTCGGCGCGCACAGTCTCCGGTCCGGGTTCGTCACGTCTGCTGCCCGGGCCGGGGCCCCCACCTGGGCCATCCAGCTCCAGACCGGCCACCGCTCCCTCACTCAGCTCCACGCCTACGTTCGACCCGCCACGCTGTTCCAGGGGAATGCCGCTAGGTACGTGGGGCTGTAGCCTCGCTTTAGTGTTTGCTGGGAGCGCCCCACTGGGGTCGACCGTGAGCGGGTCGATGTGTAATTTCAGAGCTAGCTCGAACATCTGATCCGGGCTCCGGTGTGTAGCGGTGTGGGCGATGTTGACGCAACACACTAACCATGGTTAGTGTGCATTAAAGATATGGACAGCAGCACCAAGGAGCCCACCGACCAGCGCGCCTTTCGTCTCAACATCACCGTCAAGCCGGAGACGAAGAGTCGCCTCGACGAGGCTCGCAATCGCCGACGTGTCGACATCAATGTCAGCCAGGTGTGCGACCGCGCCATCAATGCCGAGCTCGACCGTGCTGAGAATCCCGAGCTGAGCGACCTCGTCGCTCGCCTGAGCGTGGAGAGCGACCGCCGCCGTGGCGTCCCCTACCGCCTTGGGCATGCCGAAGGCTCAAGGTGGGCTCGGGAGACTGGGAGCTGGGCAGAGGTCTGTATGTACGGTCGCATGGACGAGGCCGATGTGGTTCTCGGTGACGTCACATGGACTTGGACCAAAGACGGCGAGCGCGTCACGGGACAGGGCCTCGGTTTCACTGGTCGTTTCGCTGCCCCGGAGCAGGACTACGCACGGAACACGCCGCGCTACTGGGGTGCGCCGTGCTTCGTCGACAGCGATGGTGACTTCGAGAAACGGCCACACCTCTGCGACCAGTACTGGAGGGGGTGGCTTGCCGGTGTGCGCGACGTGTTCGCTGAAGTCAGCACGGTACTGGAGCCCGTCGACGAGGATGTCCCTGCCTCCGGGGATATCGACCCTGATGACATCCCCTTCTGAAGGCGAGCCTCGTACCCTGAGCGGTACACGCCCCGTCATGGAGCTAGGGACCCAAGCTACCCGGCGCCCAGGCAAGGTTGAGTTTGTGAGCAGGTCAATGAAGTGGGCGGGAAGAACTCAGCTCTGGGGCCAGCCACGCAGTTGGCTTCTGTGCTGCTCATGGTCTTGTGCGTGTGCTTTGAGCTTGGTCTCCTCGTTGGTCTCGTATGACTCCCGCTGGAACGACAAATGGCCAGTGCTAACCGCCGCAATATTCCTCCCTCGTATGTGCCATAGTGGCCGGCATGGCTAGTCCACCGGTAGCGACCCAAGAGGAGACGATCAGCGAGCTTCTCAAGAAGTCAGGCCGTCCTGAGTCCGTGCCCATCCGGCGCAGCTTCGTTCAGCAGGGCCGACGGTCTGAGATCAGGCCTGGCCCGCTCGCGCAATTCGTCCGGCGGCACGACGCCCGGGCTCTCGATCTTTACCTCCTGACCTTGGCCCTGGCCAGCCATGAGCCGTTCCAGGCTATCCAGCCCTCAGGGGTGTGGGCCCGCGCTCTCGGGCTCCGTGGGGCATCGCGCCAGGCCGCGGTATCGCGGAGCTGGAAGAGGCTGGAAGAATTCGGGTTAATCTCCCGGGGCCGCAAGGGCCGCCTTGCGGTAGTGACCATCCTCCGCGAGGACGGCCACGGCGGCCCGTACACGTACGTGGGAACCCACCGCGACCCCTACTTCAAGCTGCCGCTGGCGTACTTCCATGACGGTTGGCACAGGCGGATGGACCTCACCACCAAGGCGATTCTCCTCATCGCCCTCAGCCTACGCGAGGAGTTCTACCTGCCTGCGGAGTGGGCCAGTCGCTGGTACGGCATATCCGCCGATTCCGCGGAACGCGGGCTGACCAAGCTACGACAGCTGGGGCTCCTGGACCGCGAGATGCACTACAAGCCCGCACCCCTCACCGACCAGGGGTGGACCAAGGAATACACCTACCGGCTCAAGGCGCCATTCGCTCGACGCCGCCAGACACCCAGCCGCGTCCCGGTCGAGAAGAAGGGGGTGAGGCTCAAAGTCGTATAGATGAA
>JAJYGM010000461.1:0-1785 GCA_021785095.1 Actinomycetes bacterium | reverse complement strand
GCTAACAACCGACGACCCCGGCGAAGCGTCCTACCGCCTCACCAGGGCCGTCTACCCAGAAGGTCGGACCCGCGGAGCGAGACCGGCGTCTCCAGGCGTTCCACGGCAAGGATAGCCGGACCGGACTCCGCTGGACAGCCCTGGAACAGGGCTGAAGTCAACCGCACGGGGCGGTAGGACGCCTCGTCCAGTTCAGAAGAGAAGGAGTCCATCAAGTTGGCAGCCAAGTTTTCCGTCGATCACGGGCACGATGACTGGCAGGTCACCTGCCCGAGGTGCAAGACCACCTTTCCGGTCGGTGAAGCCCTCCGAGCCGAGATCGCCGAAGACATCGCCCAGGACCTGGACCGACGCCATCGCCTAGAGCTCGACCAGGTACGCCACGAGACCGAAGAGCAGGCCCGCGAGCAGGCCACCGAGAACCTCGCCGTCGAGATGCAGAAGGTCCGCGAGGAGGCGGCTGAGCAGCGGGAGCAGAACAAAGCGCTCAGGGAGAGTCTCCTGGACCTCAACCGCCAGATGCGCAAGCTTGAGACAGAGCGCGAAACCGAGCGGCTCCGCAACGAGACCGTCCTGCGCGAGTCCCAGGAGAAGATCCGCGACGAGGAGAAGGAGCGGGCCCTAGAAGAGCACCGGCTCAAGGAACTCGAGCTGGAGAAGAAGCTCAAGGATGCGCGCGACGATGCCGCACGCCTCCGGAGCCGCCTCGAGCAGGGGTCCCAGCAGACGCAGGGAGAAGTCCTCGAACTCGACCTCGAGGCGCAGCTGCGCCAGCTGTTCCCCGGCGACGAGATCATTCCCACCAGGACGGGCGTCCGCGGCGCTGACATCCGGCAGGTGGTCCGTACTCCGCTGGGCGAGGCCTGCGGCACCATCCTCTGGGAGGCTAAGAACGCTCACTGGCAGGCAAGCTGGCTCGGCAAGCTGAAGGAGGATATGCGCAGTGCCGGCGCGGACCACGGAGTCCTCATCTGTGCCGACACCCCCGACTCCGTCGGAGCCATGGGCCACCTCGAAGCCCGGGTCTGGGCAGCCCAGCCGCGCGCCACCGCCACTCTCGTTGCCGTCCTGCGCCAGACGCTCATTCACACCCATGCTGTCACTGCTCTCAACGCCAACAAGGGGGAGCGCATCGAGGCGCTCTCCCGCTACATCACTGGCGCGGAGTTCCGCCTCCGGATCGAGGCCCTCCAGGAGTTCTTCGCCAACCTTCAGGAGGACGACGAGAAGGAGAGGCTGTGGATGACCCGGAAGTGGGCACGCCGGGAGAAGCAGATCCGCATGGTCGTGGACAACGTGCTCGGCCTCGTCGGAGACTTCGAAGGTCTCAACGGCAGCGACATTCTTCCCGGACTGCCCCTCGGAGACGACGAGACGACCCCAGCGGCCTAAACCATCTCGCGGGGGTCCCGAGCCCCATGGAGCTCGGGACCCTTACCGACTCTGCCTGCGGTAAACGCGCGTCCCAGCTGAGGCTGGTTAACGACGTGGGACCCTACCGCCATGGCGTGGAGCGACCCGAGGGGGTGATTGTTAGCGCTCGCGTTGTTTGAACATGTAGTGGCAGGTTTGGTGAGGACGAAGCGGCCACCCAGAGTTGGTTGGAGGGTGAGCCTTTCCTGCTCACCCCGCCAGGGCGGTCCGTCCCGACCAGTGCGGGATGCAGGCGACTGGCTCGAACGGCCTCCACGATCCGTCCAGTCGCCTCTACCGGATCCTCATGTTCCCAGACTCGCATGACGGTCCACCCCGCCTCCGCCAGTCGCTGATCGGTGTCCGCGTCCC
>JAJYGM010000008.1 GCA_021785095.1 Actinomycetes bacterium | reverse complement strand
GGCGGCGACGTCGTCGGGGCGATCGACGCGGCAGGCTCCCCGTCGGGGAACCCGAAGGAGCGTGTGGTCATCGAAACCGTGACGATCACCGAGCACGAGTAACCGAGGCGGCGTCGCGCTGGGCCGATCAGGCCGCGGCACACGCCGCGGCCTGATCTGGCACAGTGCCGGCATGCGGCCGGAGGCGCAGCCGACCTCGGGACCGGTGCGCCCGATGACGAGCTGGGCGGGCGCCGCGCTGGGGATCGCCGTCGTGATGCTCGCCGCCGCGGCCTGCGGCGTCAGCACCCCCCTCGCCGAGGCGCGCACGCACGCCTCGGGGCACCACGCAGCCAGCTCCCGCCTTCCCGCGGGCACGGCGACGACCACTCCGTCACGCTCGACGACGGCCACCTCGCCCCCGGCCACGACCACTCCGTCACGCTCGACGACGGCCACCTCGCCCCCGGCCACCTCCACTCCGTCACGCTCGACGACGGCCACCTCGCCCCCGGCCACCTCCACTCCGTCACGCTCGACGACGGCCACCTCGCCCCCGGCCACCTCCGTTGCGGTCGGGAAGCACGGACCCGTGACGGAGCCGCCGCTCCCAGCCCCGGGGCGGGGATTCGTCGCCGACACGGTCACCGCCGTCGGAGACTCGGTGATGATCGACTACGAGGGAGCCCTCACTCAGGACATCCCCGGCGTCCGCGTCACAGCGGCCGTCAGCCGCTGGTGGACAACAGGCGAGGCGGTGCTCCAGCGGCTCGAGTCACAGGACGCGCTCGGTGCGGTCGTCATCGTGGGCCTCGGGACCAACGGCCCCGTGTCCGCCGCGCAGTTCGACTCGATGATGTCCGTCCTGTCGGGAGCGTCGAGGGTGGTGTTCGTGAACAACCGGGTCGACCGCACATGGCAGGACTCGAACAACGCGGTGCTCGCACAGGGCGTCGCGCGCTACCCGCGGGCGGTGCTCGTCAACTGGTACGCGTTGGCCGTGCAGCACCCGGGATGGCTCTACACAACACAGACGCACCTCCCGATCGACGGGCCGGGGGCGCAGGCACTCGCGGCGCTCGTCGCCGCCGCCGCCTGACGGGCCCGGGCCTCGGAGGCGGTCAGGCGCCGGTCAGATGCCGGCTGGAGGCGGTCAGGCGCGGTTCAGGGCGTCGAGCCCCGCTGCGGCCAGGTGGCCGTCGACGTAGACCACGGGCTCCCCTCGCCCGGCGCTCCGCCAACGACCGTCAGGGTCGCGCAGCAGCGCGGTGCGCCCCGGGATCCCCACGACGGGAATGCCCGACGGTGCGAGCAGCACCGAGCGGTGGAGCTTCTCGCCGTGGGCGCCGTCCTGGAGGTCGCCCACGAGCGGCACGACGGCAAGGCCTTCGACCAGCCCCAGCCCCACGGTGAGCGCCCCCCCACGCGGGTCGACCATCGGGTCGGAGAGCACGAACGCGCCGGCGCCAGCGCCGGCCACGACGGCGCCCGCCTGCCACGCCGCGCGGAGTGCCGCGAAGACCTTCGAGTCCTTCAAGACCGAGCGCAGGTGGAGCGGGGACCCTCCGCTCAGGTAGACGAATCGGGCGGAGCCGACGGTTGCCGCGGCGCCGTCGTCCTGCGCGTCGGCGCGGGTGGTGACCATGAGGCCCTCCACCTCCACGCCCAGCTCGGCGAACCACTCGGCAGCCGCGAGCACGCGGCGCTCCGGCCGCTCGAACGCGGCCGCCGTCGGGAGCACCAGGACCCGGTCGCAACCGGAGGCGGCGAGGAGCTCCGCGTCGAAGTCGCAGCCGGGCGTCCATTCGTCTCCGCCGACGAGCGCCAGCACACCCGTGCTCATGTGGGGCTCTCCACAGCCCACACCATCCCACAGACCGCCATCCGGCGGGGTGCTCGGTCGCCTCCCGGTAGCACCGGGGTAGCGTAAGCCGCGGTGTTCGAGCTGGTGGGTGCCGGGGGGCGCAGGTCGAAGCAGGGCTTCAGCTCCTGCCGCCGCCGCTGAACCGAGAGGAACCGTCCATGCAAGAGGAGCACCAGGCCCGCTCGTCACCCTGGATGATGCGGACCTACTCCGGCCACTCGACCGCACGCGCCTCGAACGAGCTCTACCGGAAGAACCTTGCGAAGGGACAGACGGGTCTCTCCGTCGCCTTCGACCTGCCGACCCAGACGGGCTACGACCCCGACGCGCCGGAGGCCGCCGGCGAGGTCGGCAAGGTCGGCGTGCCCGTGGTGCACCTCGGGCACATGCGCGAGCTCATGGCAGGGATTCCGGTCGCCGAGATGAACACCTCGATGACCATCAACGCGACCGCAGCATGGCTTCTCGGCCTGTACATCGCGTACGCGGCCGAACAGGGAGTCCCGCCGGACGCGCTCCAGGGCACGACGCAGAACGACATCGTGAAGGAGTACCTGAGCCGCGGCACCTTCATCTTCCCGCCCGCGCCGAGCCTCCGGCTCACGGTCGACACGATCGCGTACACGGTGCGCCGGATGCCGAAGTGGAACCCGGTCAACATCTGCAGCTACCACCTCCAGGAGGCGGGGGCGACCCCCGTGCAGGAGATCGCGTACGCCCTCGCGACCGCGATCGGGATCCTCGACGCGGCACGTGCCTCCGGCAAGATCGGGACCTCCGAGCTCCCCCAGGTCGTCGGACGCATCAGCTTCTTCGTGAGCTCTGGGGTGCGCTTCGTGCAGGAGACCTGCAAGCTGCGAGCCTTCGCGCAGCTCTGGGAGCGGATCTGCCTGGAGCGGTACGGCGTCGCCGACCCTCGACTTCGTCGATTCCGCTACGGCGTGCAGGTGAGCTCCCTCGGTCTCACCGAGCAGCAGCCCGAGAACAACGTCGCGCGCATCGTGCTCGAGACCCTGGGGGTGACGCTGTCCGCGAGCGCTCGCGCGCGCGCCATGCAGCTCCCCGCGTGGAACGAGGCGCTCGGGTTGCCGCGCCCCTGGGACCAGCAGTGGTCGCTCAGGCTCCAGCAGATCCTCGCCTACGAGTCCGACATCCTCGAGCACGGCGACATCTTCGACGGGTCCACCGTCATCGAGGAGAAGAGCGCGTCGCTCGCAGCCGACGCCCTCGCAGAGCTCGACGACGTGCTGTCGCTCGGCGGGGCGTTCGAGGCGATCGAAGAGCTGAAGACCCGCCTGGTGCGCAGCCAGGCCGAACGGGTGCGGAGGATCGAGTCGGGTGAGCTCGCGGTGGTGGGGGTCAACTGCTTCACGGAGACCGAACCCTCTCCCCTCACGGCGGACCGGAGCGTGGCCGCCGTGGCGAAGGTCGACCCGGGCGCGCAGCGAGAGCTCCAGGACGACGTCCGGACCTGGCGCGCCCGGCGGGACGGGAGCGCCGTGTCGCGAGCCCTCGACGAGTTGCGGCGCGTGGCGGCAGACCCGGCCGCCAACGTCATGCAGGCGACCATCGAGCTGGCCCACGCCGGGGGGACCACCGGCGAGTGGGCCGCGGCGCTGCGCGAGGTGTTCGGCGAGTACCGGGCGCCGACCGGCGTCGCCGGGGCGTACCGGAGCCCACGTCGCCCGGAGTCCGCCATCCGCACACCTGGCGGCGCGCAGGCGAAGGTGCGGGCGCTGGTCGAAGCCAGCGGCGTCCGGCCGAAGCTCCTCGTCGCCAAGCCGGGGCTCGACGGCCACTCGAACGGCGCCGAGCAGATCGCACTCGCAGCACGCGACGCCGGTTTCGAGGTCGTCTACCAGGGCATCCGTCTCACGCCTGCCGCGATCGTCGCGGCGGCGCGCGACGAGGACGTCGACGTCGTGGGGCTCTCGGTCCTGTCTGGCTCGCACCTGGAGCTCGTGCCCGAGATCCTCGACCGCCTTCGCGCAGAGGGCGTGGACGCACCGGTCGTCGTGGGCGGCATCGTGCCGTCCGACGACGCGGCGGTGCTCCTCAGCAAGGGCGTGGCGGCGATCTACACGCCGAAGGACTTCCAGCTGGACCACATCGTCTCGGAGCTGGTGGACCTCGCGGCGAAACGGCGCTCGCCGGGCGCTCGAGGGTAGGGGTCGAGCGGCGCTTCCCCCCGGAGCACGCGCACCAGGTCCTCCGCAGCGCGGCGCCGGACCTCGGCCACCGACTCGGCCGAGGCGAACGCCACGTGCGGCGTGATGAGCACGTCGTCCCGGGACGCGAGCGCAGGCGGGACGTCGGGCTCGTCGGGCAGCACGTCGAGGGCCGCCGCGCCCGGTCTGCCCGCGTCGAGCGCGGCAACGAGCGCGTCGACGTCCACGAGGCGCCCGCGGCCGGTGTTGACGAGCAGCGAACCCGGCCGCATCCGCGCGAGGGCGCGCGCGTCGACGACGGCCCGCGTCTCGTCCGTGAGCGGCAGGTGGAGGCTGACGACGTCGCTCCGGGCGAGGAGATCGCCGACGGCCACCGCCCGGTAGGGTGCGGCACGCTCTCGGTGGCGATCGTCGACGAGCACCGTGCAGCCCAGCGCCGAGAGCTTCCGGGCCGTCGCCATGCCGTTGCGGCCCGCGCCCCAGACCCCGACCACGAGGTCGCGCACCCGGCGCAGGTCGCGCACCCGGCGCAGGTCGCGCGCGCCGGGGTCGAAGCGGCCCGCGCGGATCTCCCTGTCGAAGTGCGCGATCCCCCGGGCCCACGCGAGCACCATCGCGACCACATGGTCGGAGACTTCCTCCACGCAGTAGTCCGGGACCCTCGTCACGATCACCCCGTGCGCCGCCGCAGCGGCGAGATCGATGTTGTCGACGCCGACCCCGAGGCGCGTGACGACACGCAGCTCCGGGCACGCCTCGACGAGCGTCGCCGGGACCGGCGCCCAGTTGGTGAGGATCCCGACCGCGTCGGCAGCGAGCGCTCGGACTGCGACGGGATCGTCTCCCGGCGACGCATCGACC
>JAJYGM010000233.1 GCA_021785095.1 Actinomycetes bacterium | reverse complement strand
CGGCCTGCAGCACATCGCAATTGCCACCGACGACATCGTCTCCTCCGTGCAGGCGCTCGAGGCGCGTGGCCTCGAGTTCATGCGGGTCCCGGACACCTACTACGAGGACCTGCGGGACCGCTTCGAGGATCTCGATCTCGATGTCGACGTCCTGGAGCGCTACGGAATCCTGGCCGACCGGGACGACGAGGGCTACCTCCTGCAGATCTTCTCCCGCATGAACCAGGACCGCCCGACGGTCTTCTTCGAGCTGATCGAGCGGCACGGATCGCGGGGCTTCGGCAACGGCAACTTCAAGGCGCTGTTCGTCGCGCTCGAGCGTGAGCAGGAGCGCCGGGGCAACCTCTGATGCCGTACTACCGGCGCGTCGGCGACCTCCCGAAGAAACGCCACACGGCGCATCGCGACTCCTCCTCCCACCTCCGGGCGGAGGAGCTCATGGGGCTGAACGGGTTCTCGGAGGAGAGCGCGCTGCTGTACCACCGCTTCCTGCCGACGGCGATCGTCTCCGCCGAGGCCGTCGAGTCCGAGCCGCACCGGCTGCACGCGAACCACCCGCTCCTGCCGCGCCACTTCAGGCTCCACGAGTGCAAGCAGGGCGGCGACGCCGTGACCGGGCGCCAGCTCCTGCTCGCGAACGAGGACGTGCTGATCTCCTATGCCGTAGCGGTCGAGACGAGCCCGCTCACCCGGAACGCCGTCGGAGACGAGCTCGCGTACGTCGAGTCGGGCCGGGCGACGCTCGAGACCGTCTTTGGCACCATCGAGGTCGGCGCCGGCGACTACGTGGTGATCCCGACGTCGACGACACATCGCTTCGTCGTGGACCCGGTCGGAGGCGAGCCGCTCCGCGTCCTGTTCGTCGAGGCGGTCGGGCACGTCAACGTTCCCGACCGCTATCTGTCGTCGCGCGGGCAGTTGAAGGAGGGCGCGCCGTTCTCCGAGCGCGACATCCGCGGTCCGGACGGCCCTTTCGTCGTCGACGGCGAGGACGTCGAGGTCCTCGTCCGCAACCGGGCCGGGCTGACGCGCTACGTCTACGCGCACCACCCCTTCGACGTCGTCGGATGGGACGGCTGCCTCTATCCCTGGGCGTTCTCCATCCACGACTTCGAACCCATCGTCGGACGCATCCACCAGCCGCCCCCCGTGCACCAGACGTTCGCCGGCCCGAACTTCGTGATCTGCTCGTTCGTGCCGAGGCTGTTCGACTTCGACCCCGAGGCGATCCCGGTTCCCTACAACCACGCGAACGTGGACTCGGACGAGGTGCTCTTCTACTGCGGCGGCAACTTCATGAGCCGGGCGGGCTCGGGGATCGGGCAGGGCTCGGTGTCGCTGCACCCCTCCGGCTTCGTCCATGGTCCGCAACCTGGGAGTGTCGAGGCCGCGATGGGCAAACCGTCGACGGAGGAATTGGCCGTCATGATCGACACGTTCAGGCCGTTGCAGCTCGGCCAGGTCGCCCTCGATGTCGAGGACGACGCGTATCCGTGGACGTGGGCTCGCCGGTCAGCGCAAGGCTGACATGGCCGCCCGAAAGCGGGCCACATCGAGATCGCCCCGCCTGACCTGGTTCTCGGCCTACGCGCTCCCCTGCTTCGAGACGCAGACGCTACGCCTACCCGACCCTCAACGGGCCGAGGCCATCCCTCAGATGGCGGTCCACGCCGCCGCCATCCCGACTCGCCTCACCGGTCGATACCGCCGGCCTGCCCTGGGGTGGCCGAGGCGGCCGTTCTTCGTATCCCCTCGCTTCGTATCCCCTCGCTTCCTTTCGTCGAAGGGCATCCTGAGCCGGACGGGCCCGTCCGGCTGGCCTGAGCGTCCCTGCCGAGGTCGGCTCGTCCTGACGGAGTCAGGCCTCGTGGGAAGCGGCCCATGCGAGGAGCTCGCCGGCGGACCCCGTGTTCACGATCCGTCTCGCGTCGAGGCCCGCTTCGGCGGCCTGCTCACAACCGAGGTACAGCCACTCGAGCTGCCCCGGGGCGTGGGCGTCGGTGTCGACAGTCACGACGCATCCGGCATCCACAGCCTTGGCGAGGAGATCCGGGGGCGGGTCCCGACGCTCGGGGCGTGAGTTGATCTCGACCGCGGTCCCCGTACGGGCGCAGGCGGCGAACACCGCCTCGGCGTCGAACTGCGACTGCGGCCGGCCTCTCCCCACGATCAGCCGTCCCGTGCAGTGACCGAGGATGTCGACCTGCGGGCTCTCGATCGCCCGGATCATGCGTTCGGTCATCTGCGGCGCCTCCATGCGCAGCTTCGAGTGCACGCTCGCGACGACGACGTCCAGCTGCGCCAGCAGCTCCTCGGTCTGATCGAGCGTCCCGTCCTCGAGGATGTCCACCTCGATGCCCGTGAGGAGACGCCAGGGCGCCATCTCCTCGTTCACCTGCGCGACGACCTCGAGCTGGGACCGCAACCGGTCGGCATCGAGGCCGTGCGCCACCGTGAGACGCGGGCTGTGATCGGTGAGCACGAGGTACTCGTGCCCAAGGGCCCGCGCCGCCTCGGCCATCTCTCGGATCGGGCTCCCGCCGTCGGACCAGTCAGAGTGCGAGTGGCAGTCACCCTTCAACTGCGCGCGGAGCGCCTCGGCCGCATCCGACACGCCGTCGCCCTCCTCGCCCTCCAGCTGGCGGAGGTAGGACGGCACGCCGCCCTCGAGCGCCTCCGCGACGACCTTCGCCGTCGTGTCGCCGACGCCCTCGAGGTCCTTCAGCCGACCGGCCCTGGCGAGCCGCTCGAGCGTCTCGCGGTCGGTCACGTCGATCGTCGCTGCCGCCCGCCGAAACGCCCGCACCTTGTAGCTCTCCGCCCTCCCCCGCTCGAGCAGGTAGGCGACGCGGCGGAGGGCCTCTGCGGGTTCCATCGCCGGGTGACCGTACCTGCTCACCGCCGCTCCGTGGCACGATGGCCGGGTGAGGGTCGACGCCGTGTACCGGGGGCGGATCGTGAGCTGGGACGATGCCCGCCCGATGTCGACGGCGATGGCGGTCCAAGACGGGAGGGTCGTGGCCCTCGGAGGCGAAGCCGAGGCCCTCGCCGGCGACGCAGACGAGCGTGAGGACTTCGGCGCGGCATACCTGTTCCCCGGCTTCCACGACGCCCACTGCCACACGACCGCCTTCGGGCTCTCGCTCGGGCAGCTCGACGTCTCGAGCCCGCCGGTGTCGTCCCTCGACGACGTCTACGCCGTGGTCGCCGGCGGAGCGGCTGCGGCGGACTCGGAGGGACGACGCCACGACTGGGTCATCGGAAGCGGCTACGACCAGAACAAGCTCGGTGGGCAGCATCCGTCCCGGGCCGCTCTCGACGCCGCCGCGGGCGATCATCCGGTCTGGCTCACCCACACGTCCGGTCACATGTGCGTCGTCAACTCGGCGACCCTGGCGCTCATCGGCCCCCGCCTCGACGAACCGATCGAGGGAGGCGTGGTCCTGCGGGACCCTGCCGGCGCGCCGACCGGGCTCCTCCAGGAGCGGGCGCAGGGTCTCGTACGAGACCTGGTCCTGCCTCGCTCGCTCGAGTCGATCGCTCAGGCCATCGGCGACGCCCACGACCGCTACCTCTCCGAGGGGATCACGTCGGTGTGCGACGCCGGGATCGGCGGCGGGTGGATCGGCCAGAGCCCTCTCGAGCTCGCCGCCTACCAGCTCGCTCGAGACACGGGCAGGCTGAAGGTCCGTTCGACGGTCATGCTCTCATCGGACCTCCTCGAGCCGATCGTCGGGCACGCCGACGACTTCCCCGGAGCCGTACCCGTCCGCGGGCTGCCAGCGGGCCTGCGGAGCGGGCTCGGTGACGACCGGCTCCGGCTCGGGCCGGTGAAGGTCTTCTCCGACGGATCGCTCATCGGGCGCACGTGCTGGATGGAGCACGGTTTCGATGACGACCCCGCCAACACGGGCTTCCCGCAGGCGGACCCGGAACGCCTGCGCAGCCTCATCATCGGGGCGCACCTCGCCGGATGGCAGGTCGCGACGCACGCGATCGGGGACGCGGCGGTGCGTTTCGTACTGGACTGCTACGAGGAAGCGCTCTCGCTCGTTCCCCGTGACGACCACAGGCACCGGATCGAGCACTGTGGGATCACGCCGTCCGACTCGCTCCAGAGACTCGTCGACCTCGGCGTCGTCCCGGTGCCACAGGGCCGGTTCATCGGCGAGATCGGTGACGGGATGCTCGCCGCGCTCGGGCCCGAGCGGGCGGCCTACGCCTACCGACTGCGCAGCTTCCTCGAGGCGGGCATCGTCCTTCCCGGCAGCTCGGACCGGCCCGTCGTGGATGGGCGTCCGCTCCTCGGCATCGCGGACATGGTGAGGAGGTCGACCCAGTCGGGGGCGCCGTTCGCCGAGGGCGAGGCGCTCACCGCCGAGCAGGCGATGCGGGCATACTCGGCGGGGTCCGCGCATGCCGAGCGGACCGAGCGCGAGCGAGGGTCGCTCCGCCTCGGTCAGCTGGCAGACTTCGTCGTCCTGGCCGACGATCCGCGCGCGGTCGATCCGATCGACATCGCGTCGGTGCCGGTGATAGCGACGTCCGTCGGCGGCCGGATCGGTCATCGGCGCGCCCGGATCGGTGACGTGGCTGAGCCAGCGATCCACGTACATTTCCTGTTCGCAGGAAACGTTGCCGTAGCCGTCCTGCGTGCAGTCGGTTATCGGATGCTCCGGCGTGGACACCGTAAGATGCGGCGCGTAGCGAAACCAGTTGTCGGCGAGTATCTCCCATCCGGCGTCTGGACCGCCCGGATTTGGAAACGGCGCGCCGGCGACGTATCCGGCCAGATTGTGCCCGCCGTCGGCGAGCGTTTGCAGCCGCACCTGCGGCGCGTATTTTTCCGTCGCCTCGGCGTAGCCTTTGGGCAGCGGA
>JAJYGM010000479.1 GCA_021785095.1 Actinomycetes bacterium | reverse complement strand
CCACCATGTTCATCGTGTTCGCGCCGCGCCCGCCGGCGAAGGTGATCGTTCTCGGGAAGATCCTCGCCCACGCGCTGTAGTGAGGGTCGGGAAGCCCAGCGCGGCGGGCTCGTCGTGGCAGACACGTCGCGGCGGGTCCATCGCGGCGGACACGTCAGGCCGACGTAGCCGGGGTGGTCCACGGTGGTGGCGGTCGCGCGCGCCGGACTGGTGCCGCCTTCGCAGAGTCGCTCTCGGAGTCCCGAACGCACCGGTGACGCTCGTCGACGCAGGTCCGCTCGCCGCGATCATCGTCGCCGACGAGCCCGACCACGCAAGGTGCATGAACGCACTCGATCAGCTGGTTCTCCCGCTCATCACGACGTGGGCAGCGTTCACCGAAGCGACGTCCCTGCCCGTTCGCGCCGGCGGCATTCACGCTCAACAGGCTCTTTGGCGCCTCGTTTCGACTGACCGACTCGCCGTCGCAGAACTCTCGCCATCCGCCCTCCACCGGAGTGCTCGATTGATGGCCCAGTACGCGGATCGAACAATGGACCTCGCGGACGCCACCCTCGTGGCACTGGCGGAAGAGCGCGGCGATCGGCGAATCTTCACCCTCGACACCGACCTTCAGATCTACCGGTTCCGAGGGCGGCAACGCTTCGAGACGATCCCTACGGTATGACCGCCCAAGGTGGGTCGAGTAACACGAGAAGGTCTCTCGACGCGAGAGACGTAGTCACTCTTATTCGCACTTCGCTGACGTGCGCAATCGCATCGCCACCCTGGGGACCATCTCGACTATCGGTCATCGGGGGTCGCGGCCGTAGGCAACCGCCCGGTGCCGGACTACCAACACTCGCACGACCTGACCGCGGGAGGTCAGTTCGTAGATGCTCCGAAATGAGCCGACTCGGAGCGATCGAAGTCCGCGCAACCGCCCTTTCAGGTCACGGCCGCTTTCCGGATCCCGTTCGAGAAGTCCGAGCGCTTCAACAACAGCGTCAGACACTGGCCAGTCGAGTTCGAGGACTTCCCGCCGAGCTCGTCTGACAAGCTCGACTTTCGCCACTACCGCCGCTTTCGCCGGTCGAGCTCCCGTCGAAGGTCTGCCAGAGGGATGGTCTCTCCCCGGGCCGCCTCCCGTCGCCCCTTTTCGATCGCGGCAAGCGTTTCGCGATCCGAGAGGATCTCCGCAGTTTCTTCGAGAGCCTCGTACTCGTCGACGGGAATCAATACGGCCGCTGGCCGACCCCGACGCGTCACGATGACGTGTTCCCTCATGTCAGCGACGCGATCGATCACTTGGCTCAGTTCGCTTCGGAGTTCGCGAACAGGCACAATTTCACTCACGAATCAAGTGTACCGTTTTCGGTACACGTCAGCAAGTGGGCCGTAGAGGACTCGAACCTCTGACCCCTTGCGCGTCATGCAAGTGCGCTACCAGCTGCGCCAACGGCCCCGCCCCGACACTAGCAGTGCGACGGCCCGGCCGGTCCGGAGGCGCTCGGCGGTCGCGCCCGGCACCGAGACCGAGGCGGCCGCGACCCGTCGCGCCCAGATGGCACGCCTAGCGTCGGAGGAGTGACGCCAGTCCGCGGAGCCGAGGAGCGAGACCTGCGCCCAGGGCTCCGAGCCGCTCGCGTGGCGACCGGCCTGGTCGTTCCGGTGCTGCTGGTTGCTGCGAGTGTCGTGCCGGAGATCGTCTCCTGGTCGAGGCTCCCCGAGCCACTCGCCGTGCGATTCGCCCCGAGCGGCGATCCAGACGGGACCCTCCCGAAGCTGGGTGAACTTGCTTTCACCGGCCTGCTGTCCGTACTGCCCGGCCTCGTCGTGGCATTCAGCGTGCTCGGGAGGGCACGTCCACGATCGAGCGCTCGCGGGGTGGTGAGCGTCGGTTTCGCCGCTGCGACCGTGGCAGCAACCGTGTCGGTGCTCGTGGTCGTCGCGAACGCTGGCGCGCCATCCTGGGAGGAGGCGAGACGGCTCGGGCTTGCCGGGGTGCTCCTGCCGCTCGCGCTCGGCGCGCTCGGCGCACTCCTCGGCTGGTGGGCTGCCGGGTCGTGCCTCGACGACACCCCTCCCGAGGGGGGTTACGGGGCCTGAGCGGCGGCGCGCCGGTGGCGGGCTCGGTCGGCGAGGCGATGCTAGGTTCGGCGTGAGCTTCCCGGTGCCCAGATCGACGTGTGCTGCTCCGTGTGGCGTGACGAGTGGCGTGGGCTGAGACCGCGGAGCGGGGGCCGAGGAGCGAGGAGGCCGTGCACGGGTGCCTCACAGTGCCCCGGGGGGTTGTCGGCACGCGAGACCTCCGCACGTCTCCTCGCGGAGACGTCGGCCAGGGTCGAGGCGGGGAAGGAGGGGGTATGGAGAGCTCGTACGCACACGGGACGTCGCTGGTCCCGCTGCTGGGCGGGACGATCGGCGCGAACCTCGAGGCGACCACGGCGCGCGTCCCGGATCGGGAGGTACTCGTCAGCCGCCACCAGAGCTTGCGGTACACCTACACGACGTTCTCGGAGGAGGTCGACCTCGTCGCGCGCGGTCTCCTCGCGCGGGGCGTGGAGGTGGGGGACCGCGTCGGTATCTGGAGCCCCAACCGAGCAGAGTGGGCGGTGGTCCAGTACGCGACGGCGAAGGTGGGCGCGATCCTCGTGACCGTCAATCCCGCCTACCGGAGCGCCGAGCTGGCCTTCGTGCTGCGCCAGTCGGGCATGCGCACTGTCGTTGCCGCGAGCGGCTTTCGCGGCGCTGACTACGTCGCCATGATCGACGCGGCGAGAGCGGACGCTCCCGCACTCGCTGAGGTCGTCATCCTGGACGACGACTCCTACCAGGCGCTCCGCAGCGACGGCCAGCGCGTCACTGCCGGGGCCCTCGAGCGGCGAGAGGCGGTCCTCGACGCCGACCAACCCATCAACATCCAGTACACCTCCGGGACCACGGGATTCCCGAAGGGTGCCACGCTCTCGCACCACAACATCCTCAACAACGGCTTCTTCGTCGGCGAGGGCTGCCGGTACACCGAAGAGGACCGCATCTGCGTCCCCGTCCCCTACTACCACTGTTTCGGGATGGTGATGGGCAATCTCGCGGCGACGACGCACGGGGCGTGCGTGGTCCTGCCCGCTGAGGGCTTCGAGGGAGCGGCGGTGCTCGAAGCGGTCTCAGCCGAGCGATGCACGAGCCTCTACGGGGTCCCCACCATGTTCATCGCAGAGCTTGCCGAGCCGGCGTTCGCGACCGCGGACCTCACGACCCTGCGGACCGGCATCATGGCCGGCTCGCCCTGTCCGGTCGAGGTGATGCGACAGGTGGTGGAGAAGATGGGCATGGAGGAAGTCACCATCTGTTACGGGATGACGGAGACTTCCCCGGTGTCGACCCAGACCAGCCCTGACGACTCCCTCGAGCAGCGGACGGGAACGGTCGGGCGTGCCCATCCGCACGTCGAGGTGAAGGTGATCGATCCGGCGACCGGTCTCGCCGTGCCGAGAGGTGAGACGGGAGAGCTGTGCACTCGTGGCTACTCCGTGATGCTCGGCTACTGGGACGAGCCGGAGCGCACGGCGGAGGTTCTGGATCGCGCCGGCTGGATGCACACCGGTGATCTCGCCACGATGGACCCCGCCGGTTACGTGAACATCGTCGGGCGGACGAAGGACATGATCATTCGGGGTGGCGAGAACGTCTACCCCCGGGAGGTGGAAGAGCTCCTCTACACCCACCCTGCTATCGCCGACGTCCAGGTGATAGGTGTGCCAGATCCGCGCTACGGAGAGGTCGTCATGGCCTGGGTGCAGTTGCGCCCGGGAGAGGAGCTCGACGCCGAGACGCTCGTGGGTTGGTGCCGTGAGCGAATGGCCCACTTCAAGGTCCCCAGCCATGTCCGCTTCGTGGAGGGCTTCCCGATGACCGTGACCGGCAAGGTCCAGAAGTACAAGATGCGCGAGCAGGCGATTGCCGAGCTCGGGCTCGAGGCCATCGCGGCGGAGCGCACGGCCTGAACGCGCATCGCAGCGCCGGGGAGCCGCGCGGACGCCCCAGCCGGGCTCCCGCGAACTCTCGCGCTGGCCCTGTGATCCGGCGAGCACCGGTGGTACCCATGGGACCGCTCCGGGTCGCGTGCACCGCCGCGTGGCGAGCGCTTGGCCGTCTGGCGGCGCTGGTCGCTGGGGCGCGCAGGCGAAGGCTGCCCTGGGGGGGCCAGAGCTGCGCGCCTGAGCTCGCGGGCGCTCTGGCGTCGATGCAGGAGGCGTGGGCTCGGCGGCTGGAACTCCTCCTGTGCGCAGACGAGGGGCTTGCGGCTGCACTTGGGGACGGAGCGACCCGCTCTTCGGCGACCGATCGAGCGCGGTTGGTCGCGGTCTGGACGCGGCCACCGTGAGCAGTGACCGACTGGCGACGCCCGCCCGGGCGACACTTCCCTACCGAGCGCAGCCGGCGTTGCGAGCGGGTCCGTACTGGCGCGTGGACGCGCTCGGGCCGGAGGGGATCGACGCTCGCCGGCGGCGCGTGCATCCGGGAGGACGATCATGATCCTCGCACCGACGACCGGCTCGGGCGGAGCGGGGCCCCACGATGCTCGGACTCCCGGGCGATCCCGAGGCGTTGGAGGGGAGCGCCAGATGCTTCGTGGGTGCCTCAGCCGCGACCACGGTCGTCCGGCCGGGTCGGATCGCGCCGCACTGCCGGCCTGGCTCGCTCAGTAGGGCCGGCCCGGCTCATGCTCCTGTAGCTCCTGCTCGGCGAGCTGGAGCGGTAACTGGCGCCACGCGCGCGTCCTCGGCTCGTCGGAGCGTGCTCGCCGGGACGACCTCGCCGAGGAGAGAAGCCCGGCTCCGCCGAACGCGAGGAAGACGCCCACGCCTTCCCAGACGAACGGCCAGCGGAAGTTGAC
>JAJYGM010000122.1 GCA_021785095.1 Actinomycetes bacterium | reverse complement strand
CCGATCTCGATGCGCGTGATCTTCGGGGCGCCACCGCTCGGCTGCTCGAGTCGGCCCCGGACAACCCCGGGCTGCTCCTTGGCCGGGGACTCGCCGAGGCGATGATGCCGGATGGCGATCGCGCGCTGTTCGCCCGGAGCCTCGCCGATGCGCTGCAAGCGGCCGAGCGCCGGTTCGCGGTCGACCGGGACGAGCTCGCGCGTGTCCTCGACTGGCTGGCCACGTGGACCCACGAGCGCCGACCGGGCCTCGCGGCGCTCGTCTACCTCGCCGCGGAGACGTGTCTCGGTCCCCGGCACCTCGAGTACCTCGCCGAGCCCGAACGCCGCGCCGTCGCCGATCTCCATCTCGCAGAACCCGATGAGCTCGGCGTCGTCCTAGCCAGGCGGATCGACCGGCATGCGGCGCGGCTCCTCGTTGCCGCAGCCACCCTGGAGGAGGAACTGACGTGACCATCGAAACCCCGGCCTTGACCCTCGACGAGGTGCGGACCCGCTTCCTGGCGGCCGAGGAGTCGCTCGGCGAGGCCGCTCGTGCCGTGGCCGCGATCCAGGGCGCCGCCGGTCAGATCGCCGCGGCACGGGACGGGCTCGCGATGTCGAGCACGAAGATCGGGGAGCTCGCTGCGTCGCTCAGCGACCTCGGTGCGGGCCTCGGGGAGAACGCCGTCGCCCTCCGGGAGGGCGTCGATGCGATCCGTCTCGGCGATCCCGCCGAGCTGCGCCGTCTCATCCAGGAACTCGACGCCGCCTTCACGGCGTTCCAGGCGAGCGTCGGGGAGCGGCTCGAGGTGATCGAGCAGACCGAGTCCGCAGCGAGCCAGCAGGTGCGTTCGCTTGCGCGACGCCAGCTGGTGGAGACGCGCGTCGGTCTCGCCGCGCTTGCGCTTCTCGTGTTCCTCGCCATTGTTGTCTCGTTCGTCGTCAGGTAGAGGGCGCACCCATCCCCGTGGACTGCCAGTGAGCACGGTCCCCGACCAGCGCACCACTAGCGCTCCGCCTCTCAGCAGTCGCGAGCGCACAGTTCACGATGCTCTCGCGAACCTCAGCCCGTCGATGGCGTTGGCGTACGTGCACGCACTCGAGCTTGTGCAGACGGTCGACCGTGATCCCGCAGCCGTCGCACTGGTCGGCCACATCGTTCGCGAGCTGCTGAACGCACTTCCCCGAATCCAGCCCGACATCCCCTTACCCGCGCGCGTCGAGTACGCCGAGACGGTCGGTCGGATCGCGGCGCTGTGGCCTCCGGACGCCGACGGCGACCGCGGGCCACTCCCTCAGGAAGCGAGCGAGGAACTCGAGACGCTCGTCGCGGCTCACCTCGCATCAGTCAACCGACGCGAGGCGGCTCTTGAACTGGTCGTTCGCTTCGACCCCGCGCACGCGCGCTCAGTCCCGGAAACCGCGGGGCGCTACTGGGGCAGGCTACGGAACCGAGCCGTCGATCTCGCACACGCCCTCGTGCGCGATCCGTCCGTACCGCCGCCCGATCCGGCGGACGCCCGTGACGTGCTTGAGGCGTTCACTGCGACCCTGCACGCGATCTTCGCGCCGTTCTACGAGGCCATGGACGATGTTGATGCGCTGCTGGCGCGCCGCGTGGTCGGGCGCGTCGAAGTGGATCTCGCGGGCGCCATCCTGAAGACCCCGGCGCAGTTCGCGCATTTCTTCGAGCATGCCGACGCGCGCTGGCTCGAGCCGCTCGAGCGAGCCCACTTCTTCGACAAGCCGCCGGGACTCGAGGATGCGGGCGAGGGATACGTGCGAATGCCACGCTGGCCCGAGGGTGAGTACCTCGCGCGGATTGCGCTCGATGCCCCGTCTGTGGTCGCGCGTGTTGCGATGGCCGTGCCCCTTGGCGACAACCCCCGTGTCGGCGACGGCCTCATCGCGGTCGCTCGCGCCCTCCCCGTCGAGCTCGGCGTGCTGCTCGTCCCGCAGATCGCCGCCTGGCTCCGAGTGCCGCTGGCACTGCGACTGCTCTCGCGCGACGGGGTCGCACTGGATCGACGGCTGCTGGAGTCTGGGCACATCGAGCCTGCGCTGACGTTGTTCTCGGCCCTGCTGGAGGCAGCCACGCGTACCGGCGAGCAGGACTGGGAACTCGAGCAGGTTCTGGAACTTCCGGACGCGTTCCCGGAGACGGCGCTGCCCCGGCTCACCGGCCCCCTGCAACGGAGCCTGATGCAGCAACTCGATCCGGTTTCGGCGACCGATCAGTACAGCTCGATCTGGCTGCCTCGTGTGGACCGGGTCCCCCGCCTCGGACGTGACCGTCCCGGTCGCCTCGTCCACGCTCTGTACCGCGCGCTGCTCCGCATACCGGCCCGAAACGCTGACGGCGCCGTCCGCGGGCTTCTCCGAGACGAGCGCCGCGTCCTGCACCGCATCGCGCTGGCGGTCGCCGCCGACCACCCGGCGCGCGTCGGCCCGCTCGATGACCTGATCAACGCACCGGAGCGCTGGGACCGAGCCGACACCCGCTACGAGTTCCGCCGACTCGTGCGCAACCGCTTCGCCGACGTGTCGGAAGCCGGGCGCGAACCGCTCCTCGCTTACGCCGAGCGCGCCGAGGAGGTCAGGGAGATCCTCGAGAGATGGCCCGATGCCGACGATCGTCCAGACGTCGCGCTCCTGACGCGCCGCTGGCGGACCCGCATCCTGAGCGCGGTCTGGGCTGATGTGCCGACGCGGTGGCAGGCGCGGCTCGGGCCGCCCGTGGCGGGAGAGCCTCTCGTCGAGGAGCGAGCGGAGCCTGAAGCTCACTTCATCTCCGAAAGCCCCTACACGTTGGAGGACCTTGCCGGGAAGAGTGCGCAGGAGCTGGTCGACCTTGTCCGCGACTGGGAACCGGATTCGTCCAACCCGTGGCACAGCCGACACGGGGTCGCCGCGAGCGTGGTGAGTGCCGTCATGGCGGATCTGCCGCGCTTCGCGAATGACCTGCCCGCCTTTGTCGAGGCCGGATCCGAGGTCGCGGTCGTGCTCGCGCGCCAGCTCGGCCAGCGCGTTCCCGACCATGCCAGCCTGACCTGCAAGTCGCTGCTGCCCTTCCTCGAGCGAGCGTTCGAGGAGCTCTCGGCGACCGCACCGGCCTCGAGCGCCCGCCGAGAGTTGGCGCTCAACCTGGCATGGCTGGTGGAGCAGCTCGCCGAATCGGCGCGGATCGAGGGCTCGCCGGACGAGGTTCAGCGAGCGGCCCACCTTGCCGTCCGCCTGCTCGACGAGTGCGAATCCGAGGACGGCTTGGATGCCGGGCCACCGGCGCGCGGATGGGAGGCCCTTGAGCGCGTCCTGAACACGGTCACCGGAGTCACCATCCGGGCGGCCGCTGCCCTAGCTGCGGCCGCCGCCACCGCCGGCCACCTCGCCGCAGCGGAGCCGATCCTGCACGCGCTCGATAACGTGGCCAGCGACGGTCCGTCTGCTGTTGCCGCCGCCGCGCTCGGCTCTGCGTTTCCGTGGACCGCCGCCGCGGATCCGCCCGAGGCCGAGCGCCGCGCCGCCGCCCTGTTCGGACCCGTCGCTATGGCGGACTCGCGCAGGGCGGCTTTCGAGGCGTACGTCGTGTCCTGGCGGTACACGTCGCGCATCGGACAGGTGCTGGTGGACGCGTACGAGACGGCTCTCACGGAGTTTGAGACGGGCCGTGCGCCTTCCTGGGACGTGGCGCTCGGTCAGCACCTTACCGTCGCGGACCTGAGTGATCTCCCGGGGGCACGCGACCGGCGATGGGTCGAGCGCTGGTACACACGCGCCCCCGACGAACTGCGTACCACGGTGACCCAGCTGTTGAGCGAGGTCGCGGCGGGCGACGCGAGCGCCGCCTGCAGTCGTGCCCGAGACCTGCTGCGCTGGCGCGTCAGGGACCCAGATATCGCACCGGGCGACCGCGAGCTGGAGGAGGTCAGCTTCGTGTCCAGTGCTGCTCATGGCTGTGACGAGATCCTCGGGGATATCGTCTTGCCGGCCCTGGAGCGCACGCATGGGCGGGCGATGAATGCGCCCGGGGTGGCGGCCCTGATCGCGCGGCAGGCGCGCGCGCAGCCGGATGTGGCCGCGCCCGCTCTCCGGCTGCTACTCGATGGCGACGAGTATCTGGCCTTGCCGCACGTCGCCCCAGCTGAGCTTCGGGAAGGATTGTCAGCCCTCCTCGACGCGACGCCCGACGTCGCGGCACAGGCGCACCAGCTTATCCATGATCTCGGTGCTCGCGGAGCCCTCCAGTTCCGCGACCTGCTCGACCGTGGGCGGCCGTCAGACGCGCAGCCGTGACGCGGCGGCCTCGGCCCTCCGCGGTCAAACCCTGAGACGGCACGGACAAACCGCGAGATTCCGCGGCGCTTTTCTGAGACGGCCGCAGGCACGATCCAGAGATTTCACAGCGTGTTTGTGAAATCGAGATGGTCTCGATGCGCTTCCGGATGTCGACGTCCGTGTGGGACGAAGATCACCATCCCGTGCCGTCGTAGATCAGGAGGGCGCCGGCCAGGCCCGTGGCGATGGCGTACGCCGTGGCCTGGTAGATGTCCGCGTCCGGATAGTCGGCCGGCCGCCAGGCCCTTCGCGGCGCGACCTACTTCGGGCGAGCCTGATATTCCTCCCAGGCTCGGCGAGCTTCCTCGGTGCTCATCCTCTCGATCTGGCCTTCGGTCAGACCGATCTTCGTGATCAGCAACACCACCAACCAGCCCGGCTTTCCGGGCGCACTCGGGGGCGCGACGCTCGCAGCCTCAGGCAGCTCGACGCCTCGAATGACGTCCCAGAACGTCGCCTCGTCAACGTGGAGCTGCTCACGAAGGATCCGCTTGAGGAGGTCGGGACCGATCTCCTCGTTCGGGTGGCGGGAGACCTTCGTGCGGAGAGGCGCTCCCGAGGGCTGCGACTTCTCGTACC
>JAJYGM010000692.1 GCA_021785095.1 Actinomycetes bacterium | reverse complement strand
CTCTCGAGCTCACGATGCCGGGATCCTCGCCCGAGCGGCAACCGAGGGTCGGGTGCTCGTCTCCGCCGACACCGACTTCGGCCGACTGCTTGCCGCTCGAGACGTCACCGTGCCCTCCGTCGTCCTGTTCCGTCGCCGCGTCCGGCGCCGGCCCCACGAGCAAGCGATGATCCTCCTCACCAACCTGGCCGCGATCGAAGAAGACCTCGACGCGGGCGCCGTTGCAGTGATCAACGACACCGGCATCAGGGTCCGCCGCCTCCCCATCGGCGGGCGGTGACCGGGCGACTCCTGCGGCCTCGGGATCCCTGTGCCGGATCCCGTCAGGATCAAGCGCACCCACACAGTCACGATGGGGAAGCGCCTGCGCCAGCGCCCGCTCAGCTCATCAGCGCATTCCGACATGGTCGCGGAAGCCCGTGCCCGCCCGTCGCACCACTACACGGTCGAAGGCGCCGACGGCACGCTCCTCAGGGGCGCAGCCTCGATCGCGGCGACGCTCGCCTGAGCTCGGCCTCCACTTCCGTTGCCCGTGCCTGCGAGCTTCGAGCGGAGTGAGGCGTAGAGCCGCTCGGTCCGCTCCGACGGCACCCCGCCCGGGTCGAGCTCGTCCATCATGCGCAGGCACCCCTGCCACTCCGCGTGGAGGCGGCGCACGTCCCCGCCTGCCGCAGCGACGCGCATCGCCGCGCGTGCGAGCGACTCGCTGTAGGGCTCCACCTTCCTCGCCTGCGCGAGGGCCCACCGGGCGAGGTCGACGTCTCCTGAGCCGAGGGCCGCGCCGACCAGCGCGCAGGCGCCGTCGACCAGCGCATCGGCCACCCGCCGCTCGTGGCCCTCCGCCTGCCACCACGCGTAGCCGGTGAGGACGCCGGCGAAGGGCTCGCCCTTCACGAGCTCGAGCGCCTCACGGAGCCGAGCGACCGATTCGGTCGGGTCACCGCTTGCGAGCCCGTCGTGGACCAGCGCGCACGCACGCGACGCGTCGACGGTCACGAGCGGGGACAGGCGGTACTGCCCCGAGCGGGAAGCCGGAGGGAGGAGCGGCTCGCCGTCGGGCGCGACGCCGAGCGCCCGGCGTGCGGCGCCCACCGTGTTGAAGAGCGTCTTGGCCGCCGCGTCGGCGTCGGCCGACCCGAGGACCCGGGTCCGGAGCCGGTCGCCGGTGACCGGGTCGGGCATCTGCATGGCGAGATAGGCGATCAGCTCCAGCGCCCTCCGGGCTCGCTTCGCCGGCAGCTCCCCTTGAAGCCCGACGATCCCGGGAACGGTCGCGAGCAGGCGCACCTCCGCCCTGCCCCGAGTCTGGACGCCAGGTGCGCTTCCACGACTCGGGGCCCCACGCGCGGTGCCGGCGTCCGAGGTGGGGCTCGGGTGCGCCGTCGTGCCAGTGGTCCCATCGTCGGCGACGCGGATGGCGGCGCGTGCGGTTCCGCGATGGACGAGCGGGCGCGGGGGGCTCGCTGGTGGCGGACCGCCCGGTGGCGAACCCCCACGTCCGGGTTGCCCGGCTCGCCGGTCCGCTGCCATGTCGCCGGTCGGGTCGGTCAGTGCGTCGACGGCGCCCTTCCAGGAGGCGTCGAGCAGCGGGGGGCGCACGGTCAGCCCGAGCGGGTGGGCGCTCGCTGCCCGGTCGTCGACGAAGACGACGGTCTCCGCGTCTGCATCTCCGGCGGTGAGCACCGCGCACGCTCGTCGTGCGCTCGCCGGGAGAGCCTTCGGGTCACCGACGAAGAGCACCTGGGGACCGGACGCCTCGATGCCGGTCGAGGACCGCGCCGCGCGACCCAGCGCGTCGGTCACCTCGTCGGCGTCCTCGGTCACGACGATCCCTTCGTGCCAGCTCCACGTCGTCACCGCGGCGCGCATCGCGCGGACGAGGTCTGCCGCTCGCGGCCCGACCACGGCGACACTCGATCCGCTGCGCACCGGGAGCAGCCACGTGCCGCGGTCGTCATCACCGAGGGGAAGAAGGAGCGCGCACCAGGGCTCACCGCGTGCGTGCTGGCGCGCCGCGACGGCGACCGTGGCGGGGAGCAGCCACGTCGTGCGCCCGGTCCGTCGCCATCCCCGTACCTCCGCCGGCACAGGTTCGGCGAAAAGAACCTCGACGCCGTCGCGCCCGGCACGCAGCCACTGGACTGCGCCCGGCATGGGGGAGAGTGTCGCGAGCACGTCTCCGAGATCGCGGGCGGCCACCTCCACCATGTCGACGAGCGGGACCCGCCCGAACGGTGCGAGGAGGGCGCCGAGATCGGCCTCGTGCGCATCGGGAAGGGCGCTCTCCTCCCCCTCCTCCCGGAGGAAGGCGCGCAGACGCCGCAGCTGACGAGCGCGGCGAGCGAGCAGCCCCGCGACGAGGGCGCTGATGCCCGATGCCGCGAGCTCGGCCAGGGGCAGCACGGAGCTGCCCGAGGGAAGAAGGGTGGCTGGAGTGCCGCCGGCAGGGGTGCGGGCGGTTCCGGTGCCCGTTGCTTGCACCACGCCCGTTGCTCGCACCACGCCCGTTGCTCGCACCACGTCCGCGTCGAGCGCCGGGTCCGCGTCGAGCGCGCCGGTCTCGAGCGCCGGGTCCGCGTCGAGCGCCGGGTCCGCGTCGAGCGCCGGGTCCGCGTCGAGCGCCGGGTCCGCGTCGAGCGCCGGCAGGAGGAGTGTCCACCCCGGAGCGATGACGGCCGGGTCGACGAAGCACGTTCCGTCGTGCATGAGCCTGCCGAGGTTGGCTTCGGCGATCGCGGGCCAGTCGGAAACGGCGCCGTAGTGCATCGCCGCGAGGCTCGCGAGCGTGTCGGCCGGCCCCACGACGCAAGAGGCCGCCTTCATGGAGCTCCGCCCGCCGGCCGCTTCGACCCGCGCAGCCCCGGGCCACACAGTCGACGACGGTGCAGGTGCGGTAGCCGCCGCGGCTGACCGGGTGGCACCCGTCGACCCTGCTGCTGCAGCCGACTGTGCGGCGGCAGCCGACCGTGCCGCGGCAGCGCCGGCAACCGACGCGCCGGCAACCGACGCGCCCAGCCCGAACAAGGACGACAGCACGAGCACGCCGAGAGCGATCCGGGCTGCGATCCGGTCGGAGAACCTTGCGGTCGGTGCGACGTCGCCCGAGCGCACTCGGGATGCGACCGATCTCAGGATCGGCCACGCGCATCCTGCCCAGGCACACCAGCTCGCGACGGTCAACAGGTCGAAGAGGCCATGCCACGACACGACGGCGTGGTACGCCCATCGGTGGGGAACCGGGAGGCCCACGAATCCCACGAGCACCGCCGGCACCGCACCGAAGACGACCAACGCGGCGGCGATGCCGACGATGGCCTCTCTCGCGGAGCGACGTATGCCGGCGGATCTCATTGCGCCAGGGCGGTGGGTTGGACGGCGAGCGTGTACGACACGTCGGCGTGCACGCCCGGGGGAAGGCTGAGCGTGACCATGCAGGTCGCAGCGTCGCTGCTGTCGTCCACCTCGAGCGAGAGCCCCGACGAACCGCTGCGCGCGACGGAGACACCACCGGGGCAGGCGATCTCGAGCTCGAGCGTCGCGGCGCCGGTCCAGGTGGCCGCGGCCGAGACCGTTCCTCCTCCCGCTGCGGCATACGAGACCGACGTGGAGGGCGCTTCGATGCGACCGCGCTCCGGGCTTGTCCACGTTCCTGGGGCAGCGGCCGTGCCGGTGCCTCTCGGCACCGACGACGCGGCAGTGGGGGACGCCTGGTGGTGCGGCGAGGTGCGGGACGGCACCGACGACGCGGCAGTGGGGGACGCCTGGTGGTGCAGCGAGGTGCGGGACGGCACCGACGACGCGGCAGTGGGGGACGCCTGGTGGTGCAGCGAGGTGCGGGACGGCACCGACGACGCGGCAGTGGGGGAGGTGCTGCGGGACGCCTGCCTGGACGTGGCCGTGCGCGCCGCAGTGCGCGACGCCTCGGACGACGCGGCAGTGTGCGAGGAGGTTCGGGTCGTCGCTTCGCTCGCCGACCGCGGCGGCGCAGCGCCGTCCGTGGCGACGGTTCCCGAGGCGGGACCGCTGGGCGCGGTCGTGGTGGAACGTGCGGAGGGGGAGATGACAGCCGACGCGAGGCCCCCGACGGAGGCGCCGGCGTCAGGCGCGCTCCCCTGGGCGCCCGCAACCGCCCCTGGGCGCCCGACCCCGGCCCCGCCGGTGCCCTTCGACGTCGCGGCCCCGCGGGTTCCCTTGCCTCCGGCCGCACCGGAGCGTCCGCCCGCGGGACGTCGTCCGACCGAGCCGCCCATGGTCCCGAGGGCCGCCGGCGCTCGACCGGGCACGTGCGACTCCGTCGGCTTCGCAGGCGACCGTGGCCGCGACGCGGGCGCAGCCTGACCGGACCTCGAGGGCTCGTGCGCCGCCGCCCCTTGCGCACCGCCGGTCCCGGACCGAGAGGAGAGCGCCGTCACGAGCGCCATGAGCGCGAGCAACACTGCGAGGATGCCCCAGGCACGGGACCGGCGGGCGAGGTCAGCCACCGCGTGCCTGCCGAGGGCCGCGCTCGTCGCCCCGCGGCCGGTCCTTGCCGCGCGGCGTCTTCCCCTTCCCCAAGTCCGTGCCCGCCGGGCACGCACCTTCCACGCCCCGACAACGTAGCGGGCTGCCGCGTTTTCTGCAGGTCCCCTGCGAGCGTGGACCCGGCCTCGCCACGGTCCACGCCGCTCACGCGATGAGCGCGCGAGCCGCCCGGTCCCTGCGCGCCGCCAGCGCTCGCCTCGTGTGGCCCGAGCGCGCAGCGATCTCGGAGATCGAGTAGCCGAGGACACGGTGGGCGTACAGCACGGCGGCGTCGCCGGCGTCGAGCGCGTGCCGCTCCCTGTCGATGGCTCGCGCCAGCTCTTCGACGCCGCTCCCGCTGGTTGTCGCCCACTCCGGCAGTCGCTCGTCGTCGGAGCCGAGACGT